>JAEYXI010000111.1 GCA_023428515.1 Pseudomonadota bacterium
CCGCGGTGCAGCAGGATGCCCTTGTCGCCGTCGATGAAGGTGATCGCCGATTCGCAAGATGCGGTGGAGGTGAAGCCGGGGTCGTAGGTGAAGGCGCCGGTGGTCGCGTAGAGCGAGGAGATGTCGATGACGTCGGGGCCGATGGTGCCGCTTCGCACCTTGTACTCATGGGTCTTGTCGGCAAATTCCAGTTTAGCAGTTGTCATCGCAACCTCCTTCAGCCTGCCCATTTTGTTGTTTTGGAATGCCTGTCCGGCGCAAACCCGTCGACGTTGCGCCGGGCGGCGCAGACAAAGTCCCAACCCCTTGTCGTTGCAGACAATGTTGCACCGCAATAGCCGGGATTCAAAGTAAAAAATGACAGGGTCGTTGTCCTAATCGATTTGATCCGCGATCCGTGCAAGGCTCTCCTCGCGGCCGAGGACCGCGAGGACGTCGAACACGCCAGGCGAGGTCGTCCTTCCCGTAAGGGCAGCACGTAACGGCTGCGCGACAGCGCCGAGCTTCAAATTCTTTTCCTCGGCAAAGCTTCTTATCCTGGCCTCCGCGGAGGCGGCGTTCCAATCGCCGTCGACGGCCTTCAGCGCGTCGAGCGCATCCCTCAGCACGTCCTGATTTCCCATCAGCAGCGCCTTCGCCTTCTCCTCGACCGGCAGCGGCCGCTCGGCGAACAGGAAGGCTGCGCCGTCGGCGAGCTCGACCAGCGTCTTGGCGCGCTCCTTCAGCCCGGGCATGGCGGCGAGGAGCTGTGCCCTTGTCTTCTCGTCCAGCCGGTCGGCGATGAGCTTGCCGTTCTCCAGGTAGGGCAGCGTGCGGACGAAATCCTCGAGCAGTTCGGCATCGTCCATCTTGCGCATATGGATGCCGTTCAGCGCCTCGAGCTTGGCGAAGTCGAATCGTGCCGCGCCCTTGTTGACGTCCTCGATCTCGAACCAGCGGATCATGTCGTCGAGGCTCATCACCTCGTCGTCGCCATGGCTCCAGCCGAGGCGGGCGAGATAGTTGCGCAAGGCCGCCGGCAGGTAGCCCATGGCGCGATAGGCGTCGACGCCGAGCGCGCCGTGCCGCTTCGACAGCTTCGCGCCGTCGGCGCCGTGGATCAGCGGGATATGCGCCATCACGGGAATATCCCAGCCCATAGCGTCGTAGATGACCTGCTGGCGCGCCGCGTTGGTGAGGTGATCGTCACCCCGGATGATGTGCGTCACACCCATGTCGTGGTCGTCGACCACCACGGCATGCATGTAGGTCGGCACGCCATCCGAGCGCAGGATGATGAAATCGTCGAGATCCTTGTTCGGGAATTTCACGTCGCCCTGAACACGGTCGCGCACGATCGTCTCGCCGTCGCGCGGCGCCTTGATGCGGATGACCGGCTTGACGCCGACAGGCGCCTCGGAAGGATCGGCATCGCGCCAGCGGCCGTCATAGCGCGGCGGACGACCCTCGGCGCGCGCCTTCTCGCGCATGGCGTCGAGCTCGGCCGCTGTCTCGTAGGCATAATAGGCCTTGCCCTTGCGCATGAGCTCCTCGGCCACCTCGCGGTGGCGCCCGGCGCGCGCAAATTGCGAGATCGGCTCGCCTTCCCAATGCAAGCCGAGCCACGACAGCCCGTCGAGAATCGCCGCGGTCGCGGCTTCGGTAGAGCGCTCGCGGTCGGTGTCCTCGATGCGCAGGAGCATCGTGCCCTTGGTGTGGCGCGCATAGAGCCAGTTGAACAATGCGGTGCGTGCCCCGCCTATGTGCAGGTAGCCTGTGGGCGAAGGTGCAAAGCGTGTGACGACGGTCTCGGACATTCTTTTTCTCGGATAACGGCGCGAAAAAGCGGCCGCATGGAGCCCGCAGGGCCTGAAGCCCGGGCTGGTGGATAAAAGTTGGCGTTCATGTAGCATAGGTCGCCCGTCGTGCAAGTGTCGGGCTCTGCGGGGGGCAGAGATGGCGAACGACAGATCGTCTGAAAGCACGGGCGAACGCGCGATGTTCGCGCGCGACGTCGCGCCTTTTGCTTTGCCGGCTTCCGCCCCGACTGTGCCGCTGCCGACCGTCGGGTCGGATCATCTGCCCACTTCGGGGCAGGGCAGGGGGATTACGGCTTCCGCCGCCTTGGAACCTACGGCGCCGGCTTCGCTTCGGCCCGGCCCGTTCGGACGGCTGCTGCGCCGGCCATTCGCGCATACCGGCAACTGGCAATCGCTTCGCTCCCGCATCACCGCTGCGACCCCGTCGAGGACTTTCAGCGCGGCGGTGGCGACGGAACTCGACAGGGGTATCGCCTTCCTCCTGATGCCGGTGTTCCTCGCCGTCGGCGCGCTGGTCTATTTCTCGCTCGGCCGCGAGCCTGGCTTCCTGCCGCTCGCCGCGAGTGCGCTTATGCTCGCGCTCTGCGCCTTCGCTTGCCGCGAACGACTGTTGCTCCAGATGGCGCTTGTCGCGGCGCTGCTCTGTATCCTCGGTGCGCTGTTTGCCAAGCTGGAAACCTGGCGTGCCGGCACCAAGATGCTGGGCGGCGAGGTGACGACGCAACTGTCCGGCCGTGTCGCCGAACTCGAACGGCTCGCCGACGGCCGCGTACGGCTCACCATCGACGTGACCGGTACGGAGCGTCCCGTTCTGCGCTATGCGCCCGACCGCGTGCGCGTCTCCGCGCGGCGCGTTCCGGAAGGCATGGGGGCAGGGGCGTCGGTCACCGGCCTCGTCCGGCTCATGGCGCCTTCCGGGCCGGTCCGGCCGGACAGCTACGACTTCTCCTTCGAAAGCTATTTCGACGGTATCGGCGCCAGCGGCTTTTTCCTGCGCGGGCCGGAACTGGCCGAAACCTCCAGCGCACCGCCTTTGCTCGCGCGGTTCCGAGCCAGTGTAGAACGGTCCCGCGAAGCAATCGCCGAGCGCATCCGCAGTCGGATCGGCGGACCGGAGGGCGAGATCGCCGCGGCACTCGTCGTCGGCGTGCGCGCCGGCATACCGGAGGACATCAACGAAGCGCTGCGCCGCTCCGGCATCTACCACGTCATCTCGATCTCCGGCCTGCACATGGCGCTCGTCGCCGGCACCATCATGGTGCTCTTGCGCTCGGGTTTTGCGCTTTTCCCCGATTTCTCGTCGCGCCATCCGGTGAAGAAATATGCCGCCGCACTCGCCATCGCCGGGCTCGCCGGCTACCTCTTCATCTCAGGCGCGGAGGTCGCTGCGCAGCGCAGCTTCATCATGCTCGCCGTGATGTTGACGGCGGTGCTCTTCGACCGCGCGGCGCTGACGCTCAGGAACCTCGCCATCGCGGCGATCGTCGTCATCGTTCTTTCGCCGCACGAGGTCGTCGGCCCGAGCTTCCAGATGTCGTTTGCGGCGACCGCAGCGCTCGTGGGCGCCTATGCCGCCTGGTCGGACTGGCGCGCCGACCATCCCGGCCAGCCGCCGACAAACCGCTCATTGGCCGGCCGCGCCTTGCGCTATCTGTTGCTAGCGGCGGCCGGCCTCGCCGTGACCTCCATCGTCGCCGGCGGCGCGACGGCGATCTATGCCGCCTGGCATTTCCAGCAGATGCCGTCGCTCGGCCTTTTTACCAACCTCACCGCCATGCCCATCGTCTCGGCGGTGGTCATGCCCTTTGCCGTGCTCGGCTCGCTCGCCATGCCCTTCGGGCTGGACGGCCCGTTCTTCCACGTCATGGGCCTCGGCCTTTCCGCCACGATAGCCGTCGCCCGCTGGTTTTCCGAACGCTCGCCGGCCGACATAGTCGGCCTCATCCCGCCGGCCGCGGTCGCTGTGCTGACCGTGGCGCTGCTTGTCGCCACCATCTGCTCGACATGGCTGCGTGTCGCGGCGATTCCCGTCGCTCTCATCGGCCTGCTCTTGCTCATCGACCGGCCACAGCCGGACCTGTTCGTCTCGGAGGACGGCCGGCTTGTCGGGCTCGATGTCGGGGACGGTCGCATCGCGGTCAACCGTCCAAGGCCCAATGAATTCACTATCGAAAACTGGAAACGCGCCGTGCGCGCGGACGAGATCGTCCGGCCGGAGGGGAAGCAGGAAAGGGCGCGGCCGGCTCTCCTCACCCCGTCATCACCGGGAGAGGATGCCGGCAGGCAGGCAAGCGGCGGCGCGAGCGCCGGGGAACCGGATCCTGCACCAGACGATGCGTCCAAGAACAATCAACCGCAACAGAACGCCAACGAATCGCCTTCCAGCGGATTCACCTGCGCCGAAGGCCTCTGCTTCGCCCGTCACCCGTCAGGGGCGGTCGTCGCCCATGCGCTCGATGCAGAAGCCGCGCTCGACGCCTGCGCCACCGCGAGCGTCATCGTGATCGATGATGCGACGGCGAAAAATGTCTGCCGGTGGAAGGATGTGCTCGTCGTCACCAAGCGCGATCTTGCGCTCAACGGCAGTGCCGCCGTCACGCTCTCGCGCGACACCATGCACGCGTCCACTGTCGACTATGCGATCAGCCGCCCATTCCGTCCCTGGCACGACCAGCGGCGCTTTTCGCGGGAGGCACGCGGTCTGCCGGCCTATCGGCGACCCGACAAACCGGCGAAGCCAGACGAACCATCGCCCGTGTCTCCACCTCAGGTGTTGAACGTTGCGTCACCGCCGAAAGCCGACGACCAGCCTCTGCCCGGCCCTCTTCAATAGCGCCGGATCAGCCCGACCAGCTTGCCCTGCACCTTGACCCGGTCCGGCCCGAAGATGCGTGTCTCGTAGGCCGGGTTGGCGGCTTCGAGCGCGATGGATGCGCCCTTGCGGCGAAAGCGCTTCAGCGTCGCTTCCTCTTCGTCAACCAGCGCAACGACGATCTCGCCGGGGTTGGCAGTCGAGGAATTCTTGATGATGACCGTGTCGCCGTCGAAGATGCCGGCCTCGATCATCGAATCGCCCTTCACCTCGAGCGCATAGTGTTCGCCACCCGACAGCATCTCCGGCGGCACCGCGATCGAATGCGTCCTGTGCTGGATGGCGTCGATAGGCACGCCCGCCGCGATCCGGCCCATCACAGGGATCGATACCGCGGAACCGGCGTCGTCGTTGCTTGCCGAGCGCGCACGAGGCGCCTCGACAGGCGCGCGCCCGTGGCCGCCCTGGATGACGCTCGGCGAGAATTTCCTGGCTGCGTTGAGGCCGGGCGCGATCGAATCGGGCAGGCGGAGCACTTCGAGAGCGCGCGCCCGATTCGGCAGGCGGCGGATGAAGCCGCGCTCCTCGAGCGCGGTGATCAGCCGGTGGATGCCCGACTTCGACGCAAGGTCCAGCGCCTCCTTCATCTCGTCGAAGGAAGGCGGGATGCCGGACTCCTTCAACCGCTCGTGGATGAAGAGGAGAAGTTCGTGTTGCTTGCGCGTCAGCATGGAGATTTCCCCCTGAATCACCTGTCAAACAAAACCAGAACAAACACTATCTGTTCCAGTTGTGTTCCGCAACTGTTTAAATTTTAATGAATTCGTTGACGCTTTGTTCAGCGTAGAAGAAGCACCCGGCAGGCGTCGCCTGCTTCCGCCGCCTGTGCGAAAGGCTCGCGTATGATGAGTCCACCCGCGTCCGCAAGCAGTCTCAGCATGGATGAATCCTGGATCGTGAAGGGCGTGGCGACCAACTCATCCGAATCGCGCGCCAAGCCGGCACGCACATAGTCCTGCCGCATGTCGTTCTCGGCCATCGGCGCGCTGAGCACGGCGTCGACGATGTGGTCGTCGTGCGGACGTCCGCCAAGTCGCGCCAGCAGTGGCTGCAGGAAGAGGGTGGAGCAGACGAGGCTCGCCACCGGATTGCCGGGCAGGCCAATGCAGCGCGTCTTCCCCAGTTTGCCTGACATCAGCGGCTTGCCGGGGCGCATCGCGATCTTCCAGAAGCCGAGTTCCATGCCCAACCCGGTCAGCACCTTATGCACGAGGTCGTGGTCGCCGACCGATGCGCCGCCGAGCGTCACGATGACATCGGCGCCTGCGTCGAGCGCTTTTTCCACCAGCGCCGAAATGGCTTCGACGTCGTCCGGCGCGATGCCGAGGTCGAGCACGCGCGCGCCAGCATCCTTGGCGATGGCCGCGACGCCGTAGGCATTGGAGGCGATGATCTGGTCGGGGCCGGGCGTGCTGCCGGGCGGCAGAAGTTCGTCGCCGGTGGCGATGATCGCGACCAGCGGTTTTGTCACGACCGGCAAGGCAGGGTGGTTCGCCGCTGCCGCAAGCGAAAGCGCGGCTGCATCGAGCACGCGACCCTTCTCCAGCAGCATCTGCCCTTCGGTGAAATCCAGCCCGAGGGCGCGGATGTGCCGGTTGACCGCTACCGTTTCGAACACCTCGATGGCGTCGCCACCGAGCTTCCTCACATTCTCCTGGATGGCAATGGTATCGGCGCCCTCGGGCACTGGCGCGCCGGTGAAGATGCGCACCGCTTCGCCCTGGCCGACCTTGCCATCGAACTGCTTTCCCGCCGCGGCGATCCCTTTCACCGTCAGCCTCGCCGGAACGTCGGCCACGTTCGCGGCGCGCACTGCGTAGCCGTCCATGGCGGAGGCGGGGAAGGGGGGCTGGGTGCGCAACGCCTTCAAAGGTTCCGCCAGCACCCGGCCGGCGGCTTCCGCCAGCGGCACGGTCTCCGCGGCCCCCGGCTCGGCTCCGGCCAACAGCCGCGCCAGAGCCTCATCGACCGGCAGCAGTGCGCTCATTTCTTCGCCTTGGAGCCGGCGCGCGAAGCGGCCCTATAATCGCCCGACTTGCCGCCGGTCTTCTCGACCAGCCTGATCCCGGAAATGACCATGCCGCGATCCACCGCCTTGGCCATGTCGTAGATGGTGAGGCAGGCGACGGAGGCTGCCGTCAGCGCTTCCATCTCGACGCCGGTCTTG
>JAEYXI010000135.1 GCA_023428515.1 Pseudomonadota bacterium
GACTGCGGAAGCAGGGCGTGGCGATGACGGAACGCGACTATCCTCCCGCGTTCGCGCGGAAGAGGACGCGCCCAACCCTTGCCACTCCAGCCCATTTGCACTAGCGAAAACCAAACCCGTTCAACACCACAGGCCGTCATGACCCTCATCGACACCCGCACATCAGACGCCAAGCGCTTCATTCCCGGAGCGACCGGCGACTGGGAAGTCATCATCGGCATGGAGGTGCACGCCCAGGTCACCTCGGAAGCAAAACTCTTCTCCGGCGCCTCGACCTCCTTCGGCGCGCCTCCGAATGCCAATGTCAGCCTGGTCGATGCGGCGATGCCCGGCATGCTGCCCGTCATCAACGAGGAGTGCGTACGCCAGGCGATCCGCACCGGCCTCGGCCTCAAGGCGAAGATCAACCACAAGTCCGTCTTCGACCGGAAGAACTACTTCTACCCGGACCTGCCGCAGGGCTACCAGATCTCGCAGTATAAGCAGCCGATCGTCGGCGAAGGCGCCGTCACGATCTCGGTCGGCCCCGACAAAAAGGGACAGTTCGAGGATGTCGAGGTCGGCATCGAGCGCCTGCATCTCGAGCAGGACGCCGGCAAGTCGATCCACGACCAGCACCCCACCCTCTCCTATGTCGACCTCAACCGCTCCGGCGTCGCGCTGATGGAGATCGTGTCGAAGCCCGACATGCGCTCGTCCGACGAGGCCAAGGCCTATCTGACGAAACTCAGGACCATCGTGCGCTATCTCGGCACCTGCGACGGCAACATGGACGAAGGCTCCATGCGCGCCGACGTCAACGTGTCGGTGCGCCGTCCGGGCGAACCCTTCGGCACGCGCTGCGAGATCAAGAACGTCAACTCCGTCCGCTTTGCTGGACAGGCGATCGAATACGAAGCGCGCCGCCAGATCGCCATCTTGGAAGACGGCGGCAAGATCGACCAGGAAACGCGCCTCTTCGACCCCAACAAGGGCGAGACGCGCTCGATGCGCACCAAGGAAGAGGCGCACGATTACCGCTACTTCCCCGATCCGGACCTGCTGCCGCTCGAATTCGACCAGGCCTATGTCGATGCGCTGGCCAAGGATCTGACCGAACTGCCCGACGACAAGAAGGACAGGCTGGTGACGAGCCTCGGCCTCTCGGCCTACGACGCCTCGATCCTCGTCTCGGAAAAGGCGATCGCCGACTATTTCGAGAAGGTGGCCGCCGGCCGCGACGGCAAGACCGCCGCCAACTGGGTGATCAACGACCTGCTCGGCGCGCTCAACAAGGCCGGCAAGGGCATCGAGGAGGCTCCCGTTTCGCCCGAACAGATCGGCGCGGTGATCGACCTCATCAAGGAAGGCACGATCTCCGGCAAGATCGCCAAGGACCTGTTCGAGATCGTCTGGAACGAAGGCGGCGACCCGCGCGAGCTCGTCGAGAGCCGCGGCATGAAGCAGGTCACCGACACCGGCGCTATCGAGAAGGCGGTGGACGAGATCATCGCCGCCAACCCCGACAAGGTCGAGCAGGCCAAGGCCAAGCCGACGCTCGCCGGCTGGTTCGTCGGCCAGGTCATGAAGGCGACCGGTGGCAAGGCCAACCCGCAGGCGGTCAACGACCTCGTCAAGGCGAAGCTCGGTATCGAGTAGCCAGATGTTCGTCCGGACGGCTAGCGAGCGCGATCTGCCGGTGGTCGGCAGTCTGATTGCCGAGACCGCGCATGCGACCTTCGATCCGCTCTGGGGCGCCGAAACAGTCGAGGCCATAAACACGGTCTACTATTCGGCCGCCGAGCTGAAGAAGAAGCTGGACAGGCCGCGGTCGGAATTCCTCGTCGCTGATGACGGCAAGGTCATCGGCGGCGTTGCCTTCGCCGCCGCTAAGGGTGACGATGTCAGGATCGTCGAACTCGAGGTGCTCCTGGTGCAGCCCGACCTGCAAGGACGCGGAATCGGCGGCATGCTCCTGGAGGAGATCGAGGCATCGTTCTTCGAATCGGAGCTGATGCGCGTCACCGAAGTCGACGAGCGGAATGCCCGCGCCCTCGCCTTCTATGCCGGCGCCGGATATGTCGAGGTCAGCCGCAAGCTCGGCGCCAACGTGCCCACCATGCTCCTGACCCTGGAAAAGCCACTGGTCTGAGGAAACCTATCCATGGTCCAGATCAGACAGATGACCGAAAACGATATTCCGGCGGCGTCGTGACTGCTGCGAAACCCTTGCCATTCATCCACACCGACGCCATAAGCGGTAAGATGCGACGCCTTTCGGCGACGAGGACTCGATGAAGAAGTTTTGGACGCAGTTTTTCACTTGGTGGAACAGCCAGACGCTCGGCACCCGCTTCCACACCTGGCGCTTCGGCAAGCGCGTTGGCGAGGACGAAGCCGGCAACGTCTATTACGAGGGCGGCACCAATTCCGACGGCCGTACCCGACGCTGGGTCATCTACAACGGTTACGCCGAGGGCTCGGCGGTTCCGCCAGGCTGGCATGGCTGGCTGCATCACCGCGTCGACGTGGCCCCCTCGGCGGAAAACTACAAGCCGCGCGAATGGCAGAAGCCGCATCTGCCGAATCTCACCGGCAGCCCTGCGGCCTACCGCCCTCCGGGCTCTGTGCTCTCCGGCAAGCATCGCCCGCAAGTGACCGGCGACTATGACGCGTGGACGCCCGGCAATTGATGTCCGGCGGCAGAGGCACGCTTCTTTTGTCGCCACAATCATCGGCTAACCGGTTGCCCGGCTTGCCGAATGGGCGCTCGTCGCTCGCTCGGTCGATCAGCACGGTTTCCGGTGTTTCTTGCATGCTCGCTCTCATCCGAATCGCCTTGGCAGGATTTCTCGTCGTCGCCGGCAGCGCTCTGCCGGTCCTGGCGCAGGATACCTTCGAGGAGTTCCCCTCCTTCGAGGAGCAGCCGCTGCCGCCCGTCGAGGACGAAGCCCAGCAGGATGGAGCCCCGGAGGATGGAGCCCCCGAGGACGGAGCACAGGAGGGCGAGCCACAGCCGACGCCCACGCCGTCCGTGGCGCCCGAACGCATCAGCAATCCTGTCGCCGAGTTCACCGGCGTCGACAAGATCACCGGCCGCATCATCACCTTCGACGTCTATATCGACGAGACGGTGCAGTTCGGCGCGTTGCAGGTGACGCCGCGCGTCTGCTATTCCCGGCCGGTGACGGCGGAGCCGAAGACGGACTCCTTCGTCGAGGTCGACGAGATCACGCTCGACAGAAAGATCCGCCGCATCTTCACCGGCTGGATGTTCGCCGAAAGCCCGGGATTGAACGCCGTCGAGCATGCCGTCTATGACGTCTGGCTGAAGAGCTGCAAGCAATCCTCCGACGTCCCTGCCCCCGAGACGAACTGATCTCCATGCATGATGCGTTCCGGCCATTCACGGCATTCGTGATTTGCGCGGCTACGGCCCTCGGAGCCGCAACGGCGTCGGCGGCCGCGGACAATGTCTGTACGGCCCTCGCGGACGCCACGACCGGAAAAGTCCTCACGCAGGAAGGGGAATGCGACCGGCGCGTACCGCCTGCCTCGACCTTCAAGGTGCCGATCGCCCTGATGGGATACGATGCCGGTTTCCTCAAGGACCAGCACGATCCTAAGCTGCCCTTCAAGGAAGGCTATCCTGACTGGATAGAATCCTGGCGTGCCGACACAGATCCGACCGCATGGATGACCAACTCGGTCGTCTGGTATTCGCAGCAGGTGACGCAGGCGCTCGGCAAGGAGAAGTTCGCGGGCTACACCGAGGCCTTCGGCTACGGCAATGCCGACGTGTCCGGCGACAAGGGCAAGGACAACGGTCTGACCCGCTCATGGCTCAGTTCCTCGCTGCGGATCTCGCCGCTCGAGCAACTGGATTTCCTGTCCAAGATCGTCGGCAGGAAGCTTCCCGTCAGCGATCATGCCTACGAGATGACCGAGGCGATCCTGACGAAACACGATTTGCCGAACGGCTGGACGGTGCTTGGCAAGACCGGCAGCGGCTTCTCTGTGAATGCAGACGATACAGTCGATCGCAATCGCCCGTTCGGCTGGTATGTCGGGTGGGCTACCAAAGGCGAGCGAACCATCGTGTTCGCCCGGTTGAAGGAGCTTTCCAAGCGTCAGAAGATGAGCCCCGGGCTTGGCTCGCGCGACGAGTTGCTCAAGGAATTACCGTCGATGCTCGACGCATTGTGAGAATAGAAGCGCGGCGGCCTAGGAACTGAACACCGCATCGCCCTTCAACGCTTCCTGTAGCAGCTTCTCATAACGCCCCCGCGGCACGTCGATCGCGCCAAAGCGCTTCAGATGCTCGGTGGTGAACTGCGTGTCCAGCAGCACAAAACTCCGCTCGCGCAGCCGCTCGACAAGATGCACGAGACAGACCTTCGAGGCATCCGTCTCCCGCGAGAACATGCTTTCCCCGAAGAACGCACGCCCGAGTTTTACCCCGTAGAGCCCGCCGACGAGCCGTTCTTCCCGCCAGGCCTCGACCGAATGGCAGTGCCCTTGCTCGAAGAGCCTGATGTAGGCCTCGCGGATCGGCGCGTTGATCCAGGTCGACTGGCGCTCGTCGCGCTCCTCCGCGCAGGCGTCAATGACACCGGCGAAATCCGTATCGACACGAATGTCGAAGCGTTCCTGCCGAATGACTTTCTTGAGACTCTTCGGCACATGGAAGGCATCGAGCGGAATGACGCCGCGCATCTCCGGCCGCACCCAGAATACCTCCGGGTCCGACGCGCTTTCGGCCATCGGAAAGACGCCCGAGGCGTAGGCCTTGAGCAGCAAATCGGTAGGGATGCGATAACCGGGCGCGTAGGGGCGTGTCATATGGGCGCCCTTCGCCCGGCTCTACTCCGCCGTCTCGGCGAGGTATTTTTCCAGCCAGTGGTTGTCGTAGTCGCCATTGGCGATATCCGGGTTGCCGACCAGGTCGCGGAACAGCGGCAGCGTCGTCTTGATACCGTCGACGACGAATTCGTCGAGAGCGCGGCGAAGCCGCATCATGCATTCGACCCGGTTACGGCCGTGCACGATCAGCTTGCCGATCAGGCTGTCATAATAAGGTGGTATGCGGTAGCCCGAATAGACGCCGGAATCGACGCGGATTCCGAGACCACCCGGCGTATGGAAATGCGTGATCGTGCCGGGTGACGGCGCGAAGGTGCGGGGGTCCTCGGCGTTGATGCGGCACTCGATGGCGTGGCCCTGAAAACGCACGTCCTCCTGCCTCACCGACAAGCCACCGCCCGAAGCGACGCGGATCTGCTCGTGCACGAGGTCGATGCCGGTAATGGCCTCGGTCACCGGATGCTCGACCTGCAGGCGCGTGTTCATCTCGATGAAATAGAACTCGCCGTTCTCGTAGAGGAACTCGATCGTGCCCGCCCCCGAATAGCCGAGGTCGGCGATAGCGCTGGCGCAGATGCCGCCAATGCGTGCACGCTCCTCGGCATTGAGCGCCGGGGAGTTCGCCTCCTCCCAGACCTTCTGGTGACGGCGCTGCAGCGAGCAATCACGCTCCCCGAGATGGATGCCGCGGCCCATGCCGTCGCCGAATACCTGGATCTCGATGTGGCGCGGCTTCTCGAGATACTTCTCGATGTAGACCGCGTCGTCACCGAAGGCTGCTCCGGCTTCCGACTTGGCGGTCGCCAACGCGACATCGAGGTCGGTCTCATCGCGTGCGACCTTCATGCCGCGGCCGCCACCGCCGGCGGATGCCTTGATGATGACAGGATAGCCGATCTCGGCGGCGACGCGACGCGCCTCTTTCTCATCCGAGATCGCACCGTCGGAGCCCGGGACGACTGGAATGCCGAGGCGCTTGGCCGTGCGCTTGGCCTCGATCTTGTCGCCCATGACACGGATGTGATCGCCCGACGGGCCTATGAAGGTGATGTTGTGGGCAGCGAGGATGTCCGCAAACTTGGCGTTCTCTGACAGGAAGCCATAGCCGGGATGCACAGCGTCCGCCCCGGTGATCTCGCAGGCAGCGACTATCTGGTGGATGTTGAGATAGCCGTCGCGCGACGGCGGCGGGCCGATGCAGACGCTCTCGTCGGCAAGGCGCACATGCATGGCGTCGGCATCTGCTGTCGAATGGACGACAACCGTCTGGATGCCGAGCTCCTTGCAGGCGCGCAGCACGCGAAGGGCGATCTCGCCGCGGTTGGCTATGAGGATCTTCTGGAACATACGCCTGATTTTCCGGCGCTATTCGATGACGACAAGAGGCATGCCGTATTCGACCGGCTGGGCGTCCTCGACGAGGATCGCTTTCACCGTGCCGGAGCGCGGCGACGGAATCTGGTTCATCGTCTTCATCGCCTCGATGATCAGCAGCGTCTGCCCCTCCTTGACCGCCTGGCCTATCTCGATGAAGGCCTTGGCGTCAGGCGACGGGGCCAGATAGACGGTCCCAACCATCGGCGACGGAACGGCGTTCTTCGAGGCCTCCCCGGTCGCGGCGCTTGGCGCTGCGCCAAGAGATGGCGCCGCGGGAGCGACGGCCGGAGCGACATAGGTGGGCACCGGGGCCGCGACGGCATGTACAGCGGCCGCTTGCCTGGACACCCTGACCTTGAACGCGTCGAGTTCCACCTCGATCTCGGTGAGGTTCGTGTCATTCAGGATCCCTGCGAGATCGCGGATCAGCTGTTGGTCGATGCCGGTCTTTTTTGTCGTCATTTCAAGGCCTTTATCAATAATCCGTTCGTCAAATCCGTGCCGCCAGCGCCTGGAGCGCCAGGGAGTATCCGAGCGGCCCAAAGCCGCAGATCATCCCAACCGCATGCGGGGCAACCTTGGAGACGTGCCGGAAAGGTTCGCGGGCATGGATGTTCGACAGATGAACCTCCACGACCGGCAGCGGCGACACGGCGCGGATCGCGTCGTGGATCGCGATGGAAGTATGTGTGTAGGCGCCGGCGTTGAGCACGACACCCTCAGCCTTTTCGCCAGCCTCCTGAATCCAGTCCACCAGGACCCCTTCATGGTTGGACTGACGGAAATCCACCTCGACGGCGAGCGACGCTGCAGTCTTCCTGCAATCGGCAGCGATGTCGTGCAGGTTCTTGTTCCCATAGATTCCCGGCTCGAGCTTGCCGAGCATGTTGAGGTTGGGGCCGTTCAAAACGAAGATCGTATACAAGCAATGGACCTTTTCCGGCGCCGGCAGTCCCGGCGCGCCGCACCTCTATAGTTGGCTTAATCGGCCGCGAAAAGAGCGCAAGAGCCTAGTTTTGCTGTCCACAACCGAGGCTGGACACCAATGTGCGGGCGACAGGGCCTAGTTGGAGGCCTGCGTGGGTGCGGCGCGGGCTTCAGCGATCTTCTGGGCCAAGACCTCCTGCCCAAGCGCGCCGAACACGACCTCGTTGCCGACGACATAGGAGGGAGTCCCCGTGATCGCCAGCCGGTTCGCCAGATCGTAGGTCTTCTCGAAGGCCGCGTTGATCGCCGGATTCTTCATCTCCTCGCGCAGCTTCGCCTCGTCAGCACCGAGCGACAGCGCGATCTTGATGGCGGCGGCTTCGGTCGCGCGACCCTGGCCGCTGAGCAGTTGATTGTGGAAGTCGCCGTATTTCTCCGGCATGAGCGTGCGGAAAGCCATGGAAACGACGTGCGCCTTGGTCGAATCCGGTCCGAGGATCGGGAACTCCTTGAGCACGAAGCGCAGGTCCGGGTCGGCTTCCGTCAGCGCGAGCATGTCTTCCTGGGCGCGTTTGCAGAAGCCGCAATTGTAGTCATAGAACTCGACGATCGTCGTCTTGCCCTCGGGATTGCCGACATAGCCGTCATAGGCGGCGTTGAAGATATCCTCCTTGGCAGACTCGATCACCTGGAGATTGGCGATGCGCTGCTCTTCGCGCTGCTTGACCTCCAGGGCCTGCTGCATGTCGAGCAGGAGTTCCGGGTTCTTCACCAGATAGTCGCGAATGATGTTCTCGATCTCGACCCGATCCACCCCACCTTCCGCCGACGCGACGGTCAAAGCCTGCGACGCATCCTTGGCAATTGCAGCCTCAGGACGGCCGGCGAGATAGCCCACCGCAAGCATTCCGACAGCAACGGCGGTGCCCGTTGCGCCCAACCAAATCGCCTTGCTCATCGTTGCTCGTCCTCTATCGGGTGGCAGTCAGGGCTCTGTCGCGGCCTGTGCCCAAAAGGTTCATTTCTTCTTTTTAGGCGTCTTGTAGTTGATGATGTCTTGCGCTCTCACCCAGCCCGGTGCGCCACGCTTGAATTTCTGCTGCGCACGCATGGCGAAGATTTTTGCCTGCTGGTAGTTGCCGCCGTAATAATACCCTTCAGCGGTGGCAAGTTCAGCATCGGCAACTTCGCCAAGCTGATTATATGCCTGCGCCAAATAGGCGTAACCGTTGAAGTTTTCCTTGTCGCGTCCGAGCCCTTCCTGGATTTCCGCCACGGCTTTCTTGATCGATTGCGGCTTGCCAGTCGCAATCAGGGCTTGCCCGTAGGCGATTGGCAATATGCCGGACTTTGCCGGGTCGAGCTGAACCGCGCGAGCATAGGCTTCGGCCGCTTTTTCGGGCTGATTTGAGCGCAGGAGGATGTCGCCCCGCAATTCTTGGAAATACGGGTTCTTGGGTTGGATCTTGATCAACGCGTCGGCCTTCTTCAGCGCGTTGCGCGGATTTCCGAAAAGCAGGGCTGCCTGAGCCTCGCCGTACTGTGCTGCCAGGCTGCCAGGCATCTTCTTGAACAGGCGCGAGGCCGCCGCCTGGCCTTGCGTATACACAGCAATCTTCGCGCGCATCATGTCGTGCCGCTGCTGCAGCGCCTCGGAATCCCCATTGCCGTAATGGGGGCTCGACTTAACCAGCGTCTCGAGATTGGCGATACGGTCGCGTGGTGTCGGATGGCTGAGCCGGTACGGATCGACTTTGGTGCCTGAAAGCGAAAGCGCACTCTGGAACCGCTCGAATGTAACGAGCATGCCCTTGCCCGACTGACCGGTCGCCTCGAGATATTTGATTGCCGACTGGTCGGCCGCCGCTTCCTCGGAGCGCTGATAGCCGAGCAGTCCGCGCCGGGCTGCCTCGGTGCCGCCGGCCATGATGCCTGCGCCAGCGCCGGCAAGCCCGCCTGTGTCAGTGGCAGCGCCAGCCACCATCGCGCCGACGCCGAGCAGCGAGGAGATGACCGCCATGGTCTGCGCGCGGGCAATCTGGTCGCGCAGGCGATCCTGGTGGCCGCCGGCTATGTGACCCGCCTCATGTGCGATCACGCCGATGATCTCGTTGGGCGTCTCGGCCTGGAGTAGCGCACCGGTGTTGATGAACATGCGACGACCGGCGACAAACGCGTTGAAGCGCTGATCGTTGACGAGAATGATGTCGATGCCCGACTTGGATAGGCCGGCAGCCTTGAAGATTGGTCGCGCATAGTCGCGTACCAGCGCCTCGATCTCGGCGTCGCGCACGATCGGCACATTCTGTGCGTATGCGGCAACGGTTCCCGCCGAGGCTATGAGCAGCGCAAGCAGCGATGAGGCCGCGGCGCGTTTAAAGCCGGTTATCGAGCGAAACATCGGTGTCATGGCGGAAAGCACAGGTAAACGACCAAAGGGGCGATGGAAAGGCTGGGCCGGAAACATCATGAACTTGTGATCCCCACACCAATCGGGCATTTGTGCGGCGCGGTCGGCGACGGAACATGGATGAAATGGCAGTAGCGATCTCGAAACGCGGCGATGTCGAGCCTTTTCACGCCATGGATATTCTCGCCGAGGCGAACAGGCTGAAGGCGCTCGGCCAGCCCATCGTGTCGATGGCAGTCGGCCAGCCGTCCGACCCAGCGCCACAACAAGTTCGTGCGGCAGCCGCCAGGGCACTGGCCGACGGTCGAATCGGCTACACGGATGCGCTGGGCCTTGCCGCACTCCGTCAGGTCATTTCCAGGCACTATTCCGAACACTATGGCGTCGACGTACCGGCCAGCCGCGTCGCCGTGACCACAGGCTCTTCGGCGGCGTTCAACCTCGCCTTCCTGGCTATGTTCGATCCCGGCGACCGAGTGGCGATCGCGGCGCCGGGATACCCAGCCTATCGCAACATCATGGCGGCGCTTGGACTCGAGGTCGTCGAGATCGAGCTTGACGGGGCAGCCTATCTGCACGCGGAGCACTTGCGCGCGGCACATGCCACGCCGCCCTTGAAAGGTGTGCTTTTCGCCAGCCCAGCCAATCCGACCGGCGCCGTCATTCCGTCCGGCGACCTTAAGGAGCTGGTCGAGACCGCCAGGGAGTTGGGCATCGCAGTAATATCGGACGAGATCTATCACCGCCTCGCCTATTCTGCCCCGGATTTGACGGCGCTGAGCTTCGACCCGGATGTCACTGTCATCAATTCCTTCTCGAAATATTACTGCATGACGGGATGGCGGATCGGCTGGATGGTGTTGCCGGAGAAGCTGGTTCGGCCAGTCGAGCGGATCGCGCAGAGCCTCTACATCTCGGCGCCCGAGATTTCACAGATCGCAGCGATCGAAGCGTTCGGCGCGACAGACGAACTCGAAGCGGTCAAAGCCCGATATGCATGGAACCGCGAACTGTTGCAGCAACGCCTGCCCGAACTGGGCTTCGCACTCGCCGCGCCGATGGACGGAGCGTTCTATGCATTCTGCGATGTGACAAAGCTGACCAATGACAGCATGGCCTTCGCGCGCGGGATGCTCTCGGAAGCGCATGTCGCTGCAACGCCAGGGCGCGACTTCGACCCGCTGGCCGGTCATCGCTACATGCGGTTTTCCTATGCTGGCAGCCATGACGACATGGTCGCCGCGATGGACCGCATCACACATTGGCTGAAGTAGCATAGCGCGTCCCGGTGATCGCCGTTCAGTGCTTGCGGGCCTGTACCAGATAGGCGTCGATCTCGGACTCGCCTAGCCATTTCATGGCTTCCAGCCGGTGCAGGCCTTCGACCAGGATATGTCGCTTGCCGTCGTGGCGAACCTGGATCGGCGTCTTCAGGCCGTTCTCGACGATGTCTTCGGCGATCGCCCTCACCGTCTCGGGATGAATCGTCTTCCTGCGCGCAGTCGGCACGTAGATACCTTCTACCGGGACCTTGATCACCCGCAGCATGCTGCCCTCGCCAACGGCTTCGCTTGTGATTACGCATAAACGTGCAGCCGCTGCGGTCAACTGGCCGCGATCAACTCTTCGTTTTAGCCAGTGCCCGTCGTTTGGCTTCATCGATCAGGCCGTTCGCGACTTGCATGCGCTTCAGCGCCACTTGCCTCAAATGCGGAGCGACCCGATCAGGATGGTTTTTCAAGGCGAAGGTTCGCCGCAGCCGGCCGAAATCGGCGGGCACCGCGTCGGCAAGGCCAAGTTCCGACGCGATCGCATGCGGCTCGACGGAAGGCAATTCTTCCGGATCTGCGATTTTCTCGACGTCGACCTCACCGAGCAATTTGTCAGTCTCTGTGGCCCGATCGACCTGTTGGTATTCCGAGGCGACCGCCTCGTCCGATACCTTTATGCGGCCCGAATGCAGTTCGTCCGCCACGGTGAGATAGTCAAATGGAATGGTCGGCCGTGACGTGGTTTCCGCAGGCTTCTGTGCGGCCACGAACAGATCGTCGAGCAACGATGCAAAATCGCGGTTCGTGCTCGTGACAGCCTCCCCAACTCAACTCGATACTTGTTTGCGCGGACCGTAACCGGCTTGCGTTAAAAATCACTACGCATGACCCAGACGAATTTAGCGGACAGGCCGAGTTAGGCAGCGGGCCGAGCATGTGAGACGGTTACTACCGACGGATACCGCCGCGTCACCCGCGCGCCGCATTCAATGTTATGCTCACCGAAACAGCGGAGATTCGCACCATGCGGCCCTTGCGATTCATACTGCCGGCACTGGCGATTCTGCCCTGCCTTTCCGTTACACAGGCTTTCGGACAGGAGGAGCCGTATCTAGACGACCGATCGAGCGCTGCGGCAATCGTGAACTCCTTCTACAACGCCGTGAACCGCAAGGAATATGCTCGCGCCTGGGATTATTTTGGCGATCAGAAGCCCGCCAAGGACGTAGAGACCTTCGCCAAGGGCTACGAGAACACAACGCAGGTGGAGGTCGCCACCGGCAACGTCGCTACGGAGGGTGCCGCCGGCAGCGCATTCTACTACGTGCCGGTCGCGATCCAGTCCACGGACAAGGACGGCAATGAGCAGGTCTTTGCGGGGTGCTATACCGCGCGGCTTGTTAATCCGGCGGTGCAGGCGGAACCGCCGTTCCGCCCGCTTCATATCGAGAAGGGCAGCCTGAAACCCTCTGATCTCTCCTATCAGGACGCAGTGCCGGAAAGTTGCCCGGATGCACCGGCGCCTGAAGCGACCGACATGATCCCGGCACAGGCAAAGGCGGCCTTCGAAAAATCACATCCGGATTGCGACCCCAATTCACCGGGCAGCGACCAGGATGAGGTCTCTGAATACAAGGTAGCATTCCGCAATGCCACCGACACCGACGACCAGCCGGAAAGGGAAGCGCGGCTTTTCCGCTTCTATTGCGGTGCGGGCGCCTACAACGAAACCCACATCTATTACCAGTATGACGAAGCCAACGGCCTGCGCGAATTGCAGTTCGCCACGCCAGAACTCGACATACGCTACGAGAACGACGACTTCGAAGGCAAAGTCGAGGGCATCACCATCATCGGCTACACGACCGAGGACACATTGGTGAATTCCTTCTACGACGAAGCGGAACATTCGATCACCGAACGCAATAAATGGCGAGGCATTGGTGATGCCGGCACGACAGGCACGTGGATTTTCCGCAATGGCGAGTTCACGCTGGTGAAGTACGACGTCGACGCGTCGTATGACGGCGAGGTCAACCCAGAGACGGTGCTCGACTTCCAGACTCCGCCGTGAATTCGTCAGGGTGAAACCGAGAGCATCCAGTTGAGCGTCTCGCGCCAGTCGGTCATGCGGATGGGAGTGCCGTGCGTGCCGGTCTCGAAGCGAACGAAGCGGGCCGGATAGCTGGGCGACTTTGCGACGATCGAGCGATAGAACGCCTCCTGCTTCTCGATCGGGAAGACCGGGTCGCGACTGCCCTGGCCGAATAAGACCGGCACTTTTCGCTTGAAGGCAGCGCTTGACAGGAAGCCTTCGTCCCAAAGGGATCCGAGCAGCAGCAGGCCCGAAATCTTGCCCGCGGTCGCGCCCTCCGACGCCAGCTGCCAGCAAAGCATGCCTCCCATTGAACCGCAGGCGACGAAGATTTTCGCATCCGGCGATTTTGCCTGGTAGTGCGAGATGAGTGCGGCGATCTCGGCCGCGCCCTTGTCGCCGAAATCGGAGAAATCCGGTGACAAATAGAGCCCGCCGTTGGCGACCATCAGGTTCTTGATGCGGTTGAAATTGCCGCCGAACGTAAAGTCGTCGACACCTTGTTTCCGGCTGCCGCCCTTGCCGTGCAGGTAGATCGTGATGATCCGCGCGCCTTCCGTTCGACCCACGGCAAAGTGCTTTATCGTGCCGGCGTCGGTCTTGAGCGCGAGATCCTTTTGAGCCTTGCGCACACCGGTCGATACGTATTTGCCCCGCACCCGTCGCTCGGGCACCTGATCGCGCTTGTCGATGTCGCGAGCCTCGCTGTAGTCCACGACCAGATACGCACCGCCGGCTTCGGAGGAAAGGATGCCGGGATAAGCGAAAAGCTCGTCCTTGAATGGTTTCAGCGCTTGCGCGTTGGCCTGCGTGATCGACGGAAGCACAAGGAGCAAAACGAGCATCAGCAACGGGCGAGAAAGCATCCGTCAGTCCTGAAGCACGCCGCCGGCGCTTGCAAGAGCATCCCGCGTATCGACGTCGATCGACGCGCCCGAGCCAATCTCGATATCGACAACGGGGGCCTGCCCGGCCTCGACCAGATGGCGCGCGCCAGTGTCGCCTTCCAGCTGCGCTACCGCTCCGTAG
>JAEYXI010000149.1 GCA_023428515.1 Pseudomonadota bacterium
TCGGGCGCCTTCATCGCCGTGCAGGCGCCGATCAACTCGCATCTCGCGCGCGGCCTCGGACTTCCCGTCGCGGCCGCGGCCTTGTCCTTCCTGTCGGGCGCGATCGTGCTCGGCAGCGCCACGGTGCTGGTGACGCGCACCCAAGGTATCTCGCTCGACTGGAAGGGGCCGGCGCCTTGGCTCTTCGTCGCCGGCGGCCTTCTCGGCGGCGCCTACGTCACCATCTCGACGATCCTCATCCCGCGCATCGGCGCGGCCGCGCTGATGGCTTTTCTCGTCGCCGGTCAACTGGTCGCCGGCATGCTGCTCGACCGCATCGGCTTCCTGGGGATGGCTGTCAGGGAAATCTCGCTCGGCCGCGTGGCCGGCGCCGTCCTGCTCATGGCGGGAGCGCTGCTCGTCCGGCTCACCTGATGCGCGTCGACCTCTTCGATTTCGACCTTCCCGACGATCGCATCGCGCTGCGTCCGGCCAGCCCGCGCGACACGGCGAAGCTGCTGGTCGTACCGACGCAAGGCGTGCTTCAAGATCGTATCGTGCGCGACCTGCCGTCGCTGTTCGATGAGGGCGACCTGCTCGTCTTCAACGACACCAAGGTCATTCCGGCGCAGCTTTCGGGCATCCGCCGTCGCGGCGATGCCTCCGCGCAGGTCGATGCGACGCTCCACATGCGCGTGGCGCCGGAGCAATGGCTGGCCTTCGTGCGGCCGGGCAAGCGCGTTGCCGTCGGCGACCGCATCCATTTCGGCCACGACCAGAATTCCTGCTTCCTCGGCCAACTCGACGCCACCGTGATCGAGAAGCATGAGGGCGGCGAGGTGCTGCTAGGCTTCGACCTCTCCGGCCCGTTCCTCGACGAGGCTTTGCATGCGGTCGGGCATGTGCCGCTGCCGCCCTACATCGCCTCAAAGCGCCCCGACGACGAGCGCGACCTTACCGACTACCAGACGATCTACGCCCGCGAGGAGGGCGCCGTCGCCGCTCCGACGGCCGGGCTGCACTTCACCCCTGACCTGTTCGCGGCTCTCGATGCGCGCGGCGTCGAGCGCCGTTTCGTGACCTTGCATGTTGGGGCAGGAACATTTCTTCCGGTGAAGGCCGACGACACGGCGAACCACAAGATGCATTCGGAAACCGGCCACGTTTCACAGGCGACCGCCGCGGCGATCAACGCTGCCAGGGCGCGCGGCAATCGCGTCGTCTCGGTCGGCACCACGTCGCTAAGGCTGCTCGAGAGCGCTGCAATCGAGAGCGGACGGCTGTCCGAGTGGTCCGGCGCCACCGATATCTTCATCACGCCAGGCTACCGCTTCCGCATCGTCGACGCGCTGATGACGAATTTCCACCTGCCGCGTTCGACGCTCTTCATGCTGGTCTCGGCCTTCTCCGGACTGGAACGCATGCGCGCCGCCTATTCCCACGCCATCGAAAAGCACTACAGATTCTACTCCTACGGCGACGCAAGCCTGCTTTTCCGTACGGAGGAATGACCATGGACGAAGATATCGCCACCATGAGCCGCGATGGACTGGTCGCGGAAGTGAAGAAATTGCGCGACGGCATCCGCAAGCATCGGGACTCCACGGGCCACGATCTCTGCTGGCACCATCCCGACCTCTGGGAGCTGCTGCCGGAGCGGACAGAGCCCGAGATCGCCGTGCCGCCCTGGCCGAAAATCATGCGCGGCTGCATCCGCTACCGCCAATCACTCGACGTTCAGGCGCCGGACGCACCGGTCCACGACAAGGAGTTCAATGGGTAGCGGGCTTCTTCGCTTCTCTCCAAGTTTTATTCTTACGGCGACGCGAGCCTGCTGCTCAGGACTCAGAACCAGTAGTCGGAGACTTTTCGGCCGTCGCGCGGCAGGTCCTCGAACGTGTCGAACCCGTCGAAATGGTCGATCGGTATGTCCGCCACCGCTTCCGGCTCGGCGAGCCGGACATTCACGGCGATGCGTCGCCGCCCATCCTTGGCGCGTTGATTGCCTGTCCAGGATACGACACAGCCGCATTCCGGGCAGAAGTTGAAGTCGAGATGCCGGTCGTTGCGCCAATAGGCCTTGGTCGGTCCGGAAACGGTGATCTCATGGCCTTCATAGCCGTAGATCCAGAGTGCGCCGTAGCGGCGGCAAACCGTGCAACTGCAGGCCGTCGCTCCATCCGGCTCGCCGCGGAAACGCCAGCGTACCCTGCCGCAATGGCACGACCCCTCGATGAACCGGCCTGCCGTTTCCATGCGCCAACGTTACCGGCGAGCCGCACCTGCGGCAAGGTTGCCAGATTGTCTTGAAGGCGGGCTCCGGCTAATGGCAGCGCATGACTAATGAGTTCAAGTTCTCCGTAATCGCCACCGACGGTAATGCTCGCCGTGGCGAAGTCTCGATGCCGCGCGGACAAGTACGCACGCCGGCCTTCATGCCGGTCGGCACCGCCGGCACCGTCAAGGCCATGTATCTCGACCAGGTCCGCGATCTCGGCTCCGACATCATCCTTGGCAACACCTACCATCTGATGCTCAGGCCCGGCGCGGAGCGTGTCGCAAGGCTCGGCGGGCTGCACGAATTCGCGCGCTGGCCGTACCCGATCCTGACCGACAGCGGCGGCTTCCAGGTCATGTCGCTGTCGCAGCTTCGCAAGCTCACCGAGAGTGGCGTCACCTTCCGCTCGCATATCGACGGCGCGCCCTACGAGATGACGCCTGAGCGTTCGATCGAGATCCAGGGCCTGCTCGACTCCGACATCCAGATGCAGCTCGACGAATGCGTCGCGCTGCCGGCCAAGCCCAAGGAGATCGAACGTGCCATGGAGCTGTCGCTGCGCTGGGCAGAGCGCTGCAAGACGGCCTTCGGCGACCAGCCGGGCAAGGCGATGTTCGGCATCGTGCAGGGCGGCGACATTGCGGCGCTGCGCATCCGTTCCGCGCAGGCGCTGAAGGCCATGGACCTCAAGGGTTATTCGATCGGCGGGCTGGCGGTGGGCGAGCCACAGAACGTGATGCTCGATATGCTGGACGTCACCTGTCCCGAACTGCCGGCGGAAAAGCCGCGCTACCTGATGGGGGTCGGCACGCCCGACGACATACTGAAATCGGTGGCGCGCGGCGTCGACATGTTCGACTGCGTGATGCCGACCAGGGCAGGGCGCCACGGCCTCGCCTATACGCGGCGCGGGAAGATCAACCTGAAGAACGCACGCCACGCCGACGATCCGCGTCCGCTCGACGAGGAGAGCGACTGCCCCGCCGCGCGCGACTATTCCCGCGCGTATCTCCACCATCTGGTGAAGGCCGGCGAGGCGCTCGGCGCCATGCTGCTCACCTGGAACAATCTCTCCTACTACCAGCGCCTGATGCACGACATCCGCGACGCGATTGAGGCAAAGAAATTCGCCGGCCGCGCTGCCGAGATCACCGAGGGATGGGCGAGGGGCGACCTGCCGCCTCTATAGGCTCAGGTGCTCAGCGCGTTCGACGCTTTCAAACTGACGCCGGTGATGCGGTAGACGCCGTCTGGCTGCCGCTCCAGCGTATAGAGGGCCTCGTATTCCTTACCGTCCGGTCCGGTGATCATCACCTGCTGGACGACCGAGTTCGGGCCCATCTCCTGCACCTTCCCGAAGGTGAAATTACGGGGTTGGCGCACCGGCTGGTAGCCGCTCTCGACCATGTTCATGAAGGTCTCGACGGTCGGGAAGATGCGCTTGATGCTCGGCGCAGCGAAGGAATAGGCGAGTTCGCCGTCGCCGGCTTGGAAGGCCTTCAGCTGCCCCTCGATCGTGCTCTGCGCGGCCTTGACCTCCGCGTCCCCGGCAAATGCCGCTGTTGGCAGGACTATCGTAGCTGCAAGCAGGAATGCCCGAAGCAGGCGCATGCTCGTCTCCCGTCTCGGCGGCATGATTGCCGCCGCATCATATCATACGCTGGAAGAGGCCTCATGGTTTCAGGAGGCGACGGCTGCTTGAGGTCCGCCACGTTTAAGCCGGCCTTAAGGCGTATGTCGCACCATGGCTGCGGGTGGGACAGATCGCGGGACGGACGCATGACCGCAACAGCAATCAACCGCCGCCTGCTCGTCGCCGGCGCGACAGGCTTCCTCGCTTCGGCTGCCTTGCCGCGCCTGGCCGCCGCGCTCCCGTCGGTCGATGACGTCGCGCATGATCCGTCGATCCCGGCACTCGCCAATCCGCAAGGCGACGTGACGCTCGTCGAATTCGTCGACTACCAATGCCCCTATTGCAAGCTCTGCTATCTCGAGATCATGAAACTCGTTGCGGAAGATTCCGGCATCAGGCTCGTGATGAAGGATTGGCCGGTCTTCGGCCCGGCCTCCGTGTTCAGCGCCCGCGCGCTCCTCGCTTCGATCGATGATCCCAATTACGCCAAAGCGGTCGACGCCTTGATGCGCAATGAACGCAAGCTGACCGAGAGGCGCGCCAGGGGACTGCTGGAAGAAGCCGGTATCGGCATGGCGATGCTCGACGAACGCATCGCGGGGCGAAAGCCCGCCATCGACCAGTTGCTCGCCCGCAATGCCGCACAGGCTTCGGAATTCAAGCTGACTGGCACGCCCGCGCTGCTGGTCGGCGGCGTGCTCTATCGCCACGGATTGCCTCTGGCGGACCTGAAAAATGCCGTCGCCGCGGTGCGAGCGGCGCCCGACATTTCCGGCACGTGATTCACATTTCAGCCAATCGCGGTCCGTCACCCGACAGCGCCGTGCCGTGCTGTTGGGCATGAGCCGATCAAGGTCGGCGTCATCTGCCTCTATTTTTTGCAACTTCCACCCTATGACCAACCGCTAGGCTGAATCGGGCGATTGCGCTTGCTTTTCGGCCCTGACGCGATTTCAAATGGCGTCACAGGGGAGTACGCGCTTGGTAGCGTTCGATGAAATGCAGCCGGAGCAATCCGGTCTCCGACATTCTTACGCGGCTTACGACCGCTGGCTGAAACAGCAGGATCCCGCCAGGCTGACCGAAAAGATGCGCGACGCCGAGCGCGTTTTCCGCAAGACGGGCATCACCTTTGCCGTCTACGGCGAGGCCGAAGCCGCCGAGCGGCTGATCCCCTTCGACATCGTGCCGCGCATCCTTTCCGGGTCCGAATGGCGCCGGTTGACCCAGGGCATCGAGCAGCGCGTCCAGGCGCTCAACGCGTTCCTTGACGACATCTACCATCGGCAGGAGATCCTTCGCGCCGGCCGTGTGCCTAAAAAACTCATCGCCGAGAACGATGCTTTCCTGCCCGAGATGATCGGGGTACGCCCGCCGGCTGGCGTCTACACCCACATCATCGGCGTCGACATTGTACGCACCGGCGAGAACGAGTTCTTCGTGCTCGAGGACAATGCGCGCACGCCGTCGGGCGTCTCCTACATGCTGGAGAACCGCGAAACGATGATGCAGCTCTTCCCGGAGCTGTTCCAGCGGATCAGGGTTCGCCCGGTCGAGAACTACCCGCAGCTTTTGCGTCAGTCGCTTGCAGCCGTCCGCCCCGAGAATCTGCGCAAGACGCCCACCATCGCGGTGCTGACGCCCGGCAGCTACAACTCGGCCTATTTCGAGCACGCCTTCCTCGCCGACCAGATGGGTGTCGAACTGGTCGAGGGCCATGATCTGCGCGTTGTGGACGGCCATGTCGCGATGCGTACCACCGAGGGCTACAAGCAGATCGACGTGCTCTACCGCCGCGTCGACGACGCCTTCCTCGACCCGTTGACCTTCAATCCGGACTCCGCCCTCGGCGTTCCCGGCATCATGGACGTCTACCGGGCCGGCAACATCACCATCGCCAACGCGCCCGGCACCGGCATCTCCGACGACAAGGCGATCTATTCCTACATGCCGGAGATCATCGAATTCTACACCGGCCGCAAGGCGATCCTCGAGAACAGCCGCACCTGGCGATGCTCCGAACCGGACAGCCTGAAATATGTGCAGGAGAATCTGAAAGACCTTGTCGTCAAGGAGGTCCACGGTTCAGGCGGCTACGGCATGCTGGTCGGGCCGACCGCAACCAAGGCAGAACGCGAGGCCTTCTCGAAGAAACTCGCCGCCAACCCCGGCAACTACATCGCGCAGCCGACACTCTCCCTCTCGACCTGCCCGGTCTTGACGGAAGCAGGACTCGCCCCCAGGCACGTCGATCTCAGGCCCTTCGTGCTGGTGTCCGACCGCATCCAGATCGTGCCCGGCGGTCTCACGCGCGTCGCATTGAAAGAAGGATCATTGGTAGTGAATTCGTCCCAAGGAGGAGGGACAAAAGACACCTGGGTTTTGGATGACTGAGGGATAATAGCGAGTTCGAATGCTGCTGGGACGCGTCGCAAACGGCCTTTACTGGATGAACCGCTATATCGAGCGGGCGGAGAACATGGCGCGTCTGGTCGATGCCGGGCTGCGCATGGCGCTCACCCGCACGCAAGGCGCCGAGGATGAGTGGAAATCGGTGCTTTTGTCGGCGGGCGCCGATGTCGGCTTCGGTGAAAGATATAGTGAATACACTGCTGCTGCCGTCTCGGATTTCCTCATCCGCGATACCTCCAATCCGTCGAGTTCCATGTCTTCGATGGAAACGGCGCGCTTCAATGCGCGCATGGTGCGCACGGCGCTGACGCGCGAGACATGGGAGGCCATCAACGAGGCGTGGATGGCGCTGAAACGCATGCTCGCCAATCCGATCGACGAGCGCGACCTGCCGCAGGTCCTCGACGCGATCAAGCGCGAGACGGCGCTCATCCGCGGCTGCTTCTACGGCACCATGCTCAGGAACGAGATCTTCGATTTCGCGCAGATCGGCACCTATGTCGAGCGCGCCGACAACACCGCGCGCATCCTCGACGTCAAATATTACGTGCTGCTGCCGTCCGTGTCCTGGGTCGGCTCGACGCTCGACAACTACCAGTGGGAATCCATCCTGCGCTCGGTCTCGGCGCACCGTTCCTACCGTTGGGTCTATGACGCCGAATACCGCCCGACCAATATAGCCGACTACCTTATCCTGAACGGCCGCATGCCGCGTTCGCTGACCTTCTGCTACCGTTTCCTCGCCGAGCATCTCAGATTCCGCGAGGAGGATTACGGGCTGAGGCTGCCTTGCCACAGCACGGTCGAGCGGACGCTGGCCAAGCTGAAGGTCGGCTCGATCAAGCACATATTCGACGCCGGCCTGCACGAATTCCTGACCGACTTCATCCGCGACAACTACCGTCTCGGCGACGAGGTCGCCAAAGACTACCGTTTCCACTGAGCGAGGCACGATGCGGCTGAAAATCTCGCACCGGACCGAATACAGCTACGACGTGCCGGTGCAATACGCATTGCAGCGCCTCAGGCTGGTGCCGCGCGGCGGCAAGACGCAGGCCGTGCACAGCTGGTCGCTGAAGGTGGAAGGGGCGAGCGAGGAGGCGCATTTCATCGACCACTTCGAGAACGATACGCGGCTGGTGAGCATCGCCGGCGATGCGACCACGATCGGCGTCGACGCCTGGGGCGAGGTCGAGACGTTCGATACCGCCGGCGTGTTCGGCGAGCACATGGGGTTTGCGCCGCTCTGGCTCTTCGGCACGAAACGACGCTGACCGCGCCCGGCGAGGCGATCCGCGATCTCGCGGCCGCGATCGGGCCGGGCTCGGAACTCGACCGGCTGCACCGGCTGATGAACACCATCCAGGAGGAAGTCGCCTACACGATCGGCGCGACGGATGCCGGCACGACTGCCGAAGAGGCGCTGAGGCAGGGCTCCGGTGTCTGCCAGGATCACGCGCATATCTTCACCGCCGCGGCGCGCCTGCTCGACTTCCCGGCGCGCTATGTCAGCGGCTACCTCATGATGAACGACACCATCGACCAAGCGGCCAGCCACGCCTGGGCCGAGGCCTACGTCCCCGGCCTCGGCTGGGTCGCCTTCGACGCCTCGAATGGAATTTCGCCTGACGAGCGCTATGTACGCATGGCGGTGGGCCGCGACTACCGCGACGCCATGCCGGTGTCGGGAATCCGCCTTGGGCGGGCGGAAGAACAGCTTGCCGTCTCGGTCACGGTAGAGCAGTAATCCCGCATCGCCGATGCCAGAATCGATTCGATGACGTATTGCGTAGGATTAAAGATCGACCGGGGGCTCGTGTTCATGTCGGACACGCGCACCAATGCGGGCATCGATTCCATCTCCACCTTCCGCAAGATGCATGTCTGGGAAGAGCCGGGCGAGCGCGTCATCGTTTTGATGTCGGCCGGCAACCTCGCCACCACCCAGTCGGTCGTCAGCATCCTCGCCGAGCGCACCAAGGCCGTCAACGAACGCGCGCCGACGCTGCTTGAGATGCCGTCGATGTTCCAGACGGCGAAGATGGTCGGCAATGTGGTCAAGGAGGTGATCGCGCATTCGTCGCCGGACGGCGAGAGGGCGGATTCCTACTTCAATGCTTCCTTCATCCTGGGTGGCCAGATCCGCGGCACGGAACCCAGGCTGTTCATGATCTACCCGGAAGGGAATTTCATCGAATCCAGCGAGGACACGCCGTTTTTCCAGGTTGGCGAGACCAAATACGGCAAGCCGATCATCGTGCGCGCCTACGACCGGACGATGAGTTTTGCCGAAACCGTGAAGCTCCTGCTCGTCTCTTTCGATTCCACATTGAAGTCCAACCTGTCGGTCGGCCTGCCGCTCGATCTTCTCTTCTACGAGAAGAACAGCTTCAAGATCGGGCTTAAGAAACGCATAGCGCAAGACGACCCCTACTACCGCACCATATCGGACGGGTGGTCCAATGCGCTCAGGCAGGCGTTCAAGAGCCTGCCGGATTTCCCGGAAAGCTGAACCCTTTCCCGGCGGCGCCGCCTTCCGTTACTGTCAGATCAATCGCCAGCCGCCTGGGGAGGGGACTGTGGACCACGAAGAATTCCGAAAATGGTCGCATCGCGCCGCCGACTGGGGCGCGGACTACCGCGCCGCACTGCGTGAACGGCCTGTGCGGGCGCAGACTGAGCCAGGCGACATCGCGGCGCTGCTCGCAGCGTCCGCTCCCGAAGAGCCGGAGCCGATGGAGAAGATCTTCGCCGAATTCGAACGCGATATCGTGCCCGGCATGACGCATTGGCAGCATCCGCGTTTCTTCGCTTATTTCCCGGCCAACGCCGCGCCGGTCTCGGTGGTCGCCGAATATCTCGTCAGCGCGATCGCCGCGCAGTGCATGCTCTGGCAGACGTCACCGGCTGCCACGGAACTCGAGACGAAGGTCATCGACTGGCTGCGCCAGGCCCTTGGCCTGCCTGATCGCTTCTCAGGCGTCATCCAGGATTCTGCCTCGTCGGCGACGCTGTCGGCCGTGCTCGTCATGAGAGAGCGTGCGCTCCAATGGTCGGGCAACCGGTCCGGCCTGTCGGGTCAGCCGCGGCTTCGCGTCTATTCGTCCGACCAGGTCCACACCTCGATCGACCGCGCGATCTGGGTTTCCGGCATCGGCGAGGAAAATCTCGTGCGTGTGCCGACCGGCGGGCGTTGGCGCTCGATGACGCCGGACGCCCTCGAAGCGGCTATCAAGGCCGATCTGGCGGCCGGCCATCTTCCGGCCGGCGTGATCGCCTGCGTCGGCGGCACCAGCGTCGGCGCGACCGACGACATCGCCGCGGTCGGCGCCATCGCGCGAAAATACGGCCTTTACCTCCACGTCGATGCAGCCTGGGCGGGCTCGGCGATGATCTGCCCGGAGTTCCGCTCGTTCTGGCAGGGCGTCGAAGAGGCGGATTCGATCGTCTTCAATCCGCACAAATGGCTGGGCGCCCAGTTCGATTGCTCCATCCACTTCGTCCGCGATCCGGACAGCCTGGTGCGCACGCTGGCGATCAAGCCTGAATATCTGAAGACGCACGGCAAGGACGGCATCGTCAATTATTCGGAGTGGACAGTGCCGCTCGGCCGCCGTTTCCGGGCACTGAAGCTTTGGTTCCTGCTTCGGGCGCATGGGCTGGAAGGCCTGCGCGAGATGATCCGCAACCACGTCCGCTGGAGCGAGAAGCTTGCCTCGCGGCTGGCCGAGGTTCCGGGCTTCGAGATCGTCACGGAGCCGATGCTGTCGCTCTTCACCTTCCGCCACCAGGCCTGCGACGAGCACGCGAATGACGAGCATAACCTTGCGC
>JAEYXI010000158.1 GCA_023428515.1 Pseudomonadota bacterium
CCAAGGATCGTAAGGATGGATACGTCTCCCCGGCTTTCGAGCGTATACAGTGCGGCTATGATCTCGTCGCAGGCACGCTGGTCGAGTGCATTGAGCACGCCCGGTCGCGACAGCACGAGCGTCGCCACCCCGCCGTCGATCTCCACCCTCACCCTCTCTTCAGACATCACGCGACCTGTCCGAAGCTCCCGAATTCCGCATGAGCCATGCCTTCGCCGACATGGCGCACCATGATCGGGCGCGCGAATTTGGCGTCATCCCTGAAATCGGCATCCTCGCGGTAGTGACTGCCGCGCGTCTCGCGGCGCAGCAGCGCCGCGGCGCACATCGTACGCCCGACATCGATCATATTGAGCGCCTCGTTGAGGGCCACCACGTCCTTGGGGGATTCCACCATGTACTTGCCGGCTTCAAGCGATGCGGCAAGCTCGCCGAGTTCCCCCTCGGCCTTCTTGAGCCCTGCTTCGTTCCGGACAACCAGCGCATGATCCGTCATGATCTGCTTGATCCGCGCATGCGCCTGTCTAAGCTTGAGCTGCCCTGCTCCAGTCGTTTGCCGCTGGAGCCGATGCAATGCCGCCTGTGCAAGGCCCGGGGTGGCGGAGGATGTCCGCAGGCGTCCGATAGCGGCCGCCCGGCGGCCCGCCCGCTTTCCGAACACCTGGCAGTTGAGGAGCATGTTGCCCCCTAACCTGTCCGCCCCGTACGGCCCTGCCGCGTTCTCGCCGGCAGACAGCAGCCCTTCGACCGAAGTCTGGCCATGTTCATCGATAACCAGGCCGCCATTGATGGCGTGGCCGAACAGGCCGATGCGCAGCGGCTCCGCGTCGATGTCCATGTGCTTCTGCAGCAGCCATCCCTTGGAGACGTTCCAGAGCTGGGTGAAGCCCTTCTGGGGAATGCTCGCAGGATCGGCCTTGCGCAAGTCCATGGCGAAAGTGCCGTTCTCTTCCGCCCGTCCGTCCCGCATTGCGTTCTTGGTGGCGATCTCCAGCCAGCGCGAGGCGTCCGATGCGCTGAACGGATAGTGCTCCACCTTCTTCAACATGGCGTCGGCCGCGCTCACGCCGGCAGGCAAGGAACCGTCGAGCACCGATCGGCCTTCGCGATCCAGGAACGGCGGCACGCAGCCCCAGAACCACGTGTAGATGATGTTCAGCGCCGGCTTCACTGTGCCGAAACCCGCCTGCATGAATTCCATGTTGGCGAGCACCGCACCTGCCCGGTAACCGAGCGCGTAACCGTCTCCGGTGATATCCGAGGGCATCAGGCTCAACTTGAAGAGTTGCCCCGCGCCGCCCGTTGTGAGGACCGTCGCCCCGGCTTCGATGCAGACAAGCTTGCCTTGCCTGGTCAGCACCAGCACGCCGTGCACGCCTCCTTCGTCCTGCAGAAGCGACAGCACGGTCGCACCCTCTATCGACTGCACACCAAGCCGCTGCGTCTCTCTCTTCAGCGCAACCGTGATCGGGCGGCCATGATGATAGATCTTCCGGTTGCGGGGACGCGACGCGAAGTCGCCCTGCGCGACAAGCGGTTTGCCGCTATCGGGATCGCGAATGAAGTCGATGTCCCAACGATCGAGATCGGCAGCCGCGTCCGCCGCCTCGTCGACGAGGATGCGAACCAGCGCCGGATCGGCGCAACCTTGCGCCGCCGTCATGATGTCGTTGAAATGAACGTCGGGATTGTCGAGAGGGTCGCCCGCGCCGTCTGCCACCGCAAAGCCCGCCGTCGACGCGAGGCCGACGGCTGTAGCGCCTGAAACCGCGATCCGGCCCTTGGTGACCAGTACCGTGCGCGCGCCCTGCTCGGCCGCGTCGTAGGCGGCGCGCAGACCGGCGCCGCCAGCGCCGACCACCACGACATCCGCTTTGATAACCTCCATCTGGTCGATGTTCACGCCAGACCTCCCGGAGCCAGAGCCTCACCCAACCCGGCGCGCTGCACACGGCTCGCAATCATCCCGCGCTGAATGTCGGATGTTCCATCCAGAATTCTGTAGGCCCGACAGTCGCGGTAGAGACGTTCGACGCCAAATTCCTGGGACACGCCCATCGCACCATGAAGCTGGACCGCCGCGTCCGCGGCGCGACCGGCTGCCTCGCTGCAGAAAAGCTTGGCGTAGGCGGCTTCCTGCGCAGCGTCCTTGCCCTCGTCGAACAGCATCGCGGCCTGGTAGAGCAGGAGACGCGCCGTATAGAGGTCGGCGGACATGTCGGCGATCTTGTGCTTGACCGCCTGGAAATCGCCGATCTTCTTGCCGAACTGCTGCCGGTTCTCCGCATGCGCGATGCTCAGCTCGGCTGCGCGTGCGATGACGCCAACGCCGCGTGCAGCCGCCCACAGGCGGGCGCGTCCAAGAATGAACTTCAGCGCATCGAAACCATAGCCAACCTCGCCCAAAACTTCGTTGTCGGCGGCGTGGCATTCATCGAAATTGACCTCGGCGCTTCCCGAGCCTCGTCCTCCGAGTTGCCGGTCCGACTTCCCGACATTGATCCCCTTGCGCTTGTCGATCAGGAAGACGGTGATGCCGCCCTTCGCGCCCTTTTCAGGATCGGTCACTGCGGAGACAAGGAACACGCTGGCCTTCGTAGCGCGGCTGATCCATAGCTTCGTGCCGCTGATCGACCAGCCGCCGTCCTTGCGTATGGCGCGAGCCTTTATGCCTGCCGCGTCGGAACCGGCGCCCGCCTCGCTGAGGCAGAATGCTGCGTAACGCGAACCGCTCGCAAGATCGGGAAGATATCGACTTCTCTGATCCTCGCGGCCAACGAGGTTGATCGCCGCAGCCGGAGCACTCGGTGCTACGAAAAACGTTACGCCACCCGGCCCATGACTGAGCGTTTCCAGCGCCACCGAGGACATCAGTTCGCTCGTGCCAAGACCGCCATAGTTTTCGGGAATCGAGAAACCGAACAGCCCGAGTTCGCGCGCCTTGTCGAGAATCTCCTCGGGTATCTCGTTGGTCTCATCTATCCTGGCTGCGTGGGGCTGCACGTAATCATCGACAAATGCCTTGATCGTGTCACGAACCTGGCGAACTTCCTCAGGCAACCTCAAAGGCACTGCAAAATCCTCCTTCGGCACAGGGCCGACTATTCCAAAACTGCGATCTGTGATCACACGTATAGCCGACCCGATCTGGATTTCAAGCCGGTTTCTTCGCTTATTTCCCGCACGTCGTAGCAACTGACGGCTAGATCGTTTGAGGACGCGCAAACCGCGCTGCCGCGCAGTC
>JAEYXI010000167.1 GCA_023428515.1 Pseudomonadota bacterium
TTCTTCATGTTCGCCATGGTGAAGGCCTTCGTGCCGCGCTACCGCTACGACCAGCTCATGCGCCTGGGCTGGAAGGTCTTCCTGCCGCTGTCGCTGTTCATGGTCGTCGCCACCGCAGCCTTCCTCAAGATCACGGGGCTCGGCTGATGTCTGGCATGTGGACCGGCGCACTTGTTGGCCTGGCCATGGGCATCGTCGGCTTCGTCGCGATGCGCGCGCTGGCGCGCCGCGTCGAGCTGCCCGAGACCAAGACGGCGCTGAACCTCGCGTCCATCGTCGACCTCGCACTGCTTCCAGTCCTCGGCGCCTTCGCCGGCGGGCTGATCACTGGAGACTAAGTCATGTCAGCGCTAGCTCACGCCGCCAAGTCGCTGCTTTTGAAGGATTTCGTCGGAGCGTTCTTCCTCTCCATGCGCCAGTTCTTCGCGCCGAAGGAAACGGTGAACTATCCGCACGAGAAGGGGCCGCTGTCGCCGCGCTTCCGCGGCGAGCACGCGTTGCGCCGCTATCCGAACGGCGAGGAGCGTTGCATCGCCTGCAAGCTCTGCGAGGCGATCTGCCCGGCGCAGGCGATCACCATCGAGGCTGGCCCGCGCCGCAATGACGGCACGCGCCGCACGGTGCGTTACGACATCGACATGGTGAAGTGCATCTATTGCGGCTTCTGCCAGGAGGCCTGCCCGGTCGACGCCATCGTCGAGGGGCCGAATTTCGAGTTCGCGACCGAGACGCGCGAGGAACTCTACTACGACAAGGACAAGCTGCTCGCGAATGGCGACCGGTGGGAGCGGGAGATCGCCCGCAACCTGTCGCTCGACGCGCCGTATCGCTGATCGGCCTCTCCCGCCGTGGCGGAGAGGGCCGCAGACGGTTCGAGGGAACAGACATTGGAAGGCGAGGAGCGCTGCTTCTCATTCGGCCTTGAGGGCCAACTTCTCCCGGAGGGGAGGAGAAAGAAGGACAAAGATGGACGTGCCTGTCAGGCTCGTCTAAGGCACAGGCGGCTTCGCGCCCGACGCGTATAACCAAGGCGGACGCGAGGCCGGGACGTTAACCGGGGACTACCCATGCTGTCAGGAATAGAAGCGGTATTTTTCTACCTCTTCGCCTTCATCGCGGTCGGAGCGGCCTTCATGGTCATCTCCGCGCGCAATCCCGTGCATTCGGTGCTGTTCCTCATCCTGACCTTCGTCAACGCTGCCGGCCTGTTCCTGCTCACCGGCGCCGAGTTCCTGGCGATGATCCTGCTTGTCGTCTATGTTGGCGCTGTCGCGGTGCTTTTCCTCTTCGTCGTGATGATGCTCGACGTCGATTTCGCTGAATTGAAAAGCGGCGCGCTCCAGTACGCACCTATCGGCGCGCTGGTCGGCCTGATCCTGGCCGCCGAGCTCATCATCGTGGTCGGCGGCTATACGCTGGCGCCGCAGCTTGCCGATACGGTGGCCAGGCCGACGCCCGATATCGCCACGCGCCACAACACGGCAGCACTCGGCGACATCCTCTACACGGATTACGTCCACTTCTTCCAGATCGCGGGAATGGTGCTGCTCGTCGCCATGATCGGCGCGATCGTGCTCACGCTGCGCCACAAGGCCGGCGTCAAGCGCCAGAACATCTCCGCGCAGGTCGCTCGCACGCCGGCGACGGCGATCGAGGTCAAGAAAGTCGAGACGGGCAAGGGTATTTGACGATGACGGTCGGTATCGGACATTTCCTCACGGTCTCGGCAGTCCTGTTCACGCTCGGCGTGTTCGGCATCTTCCTGAACCGCAAGAACGTGATCGTCATCTTGATGTCGGTCGAACTGATCCTGCTCGCCGTAAACATCAACTTCGTGGCCTTCTCGGCCGCGCTGGGTGACCTTGTCGGCCAGGTCTTCGCGCTTTTCGTGCTCACCGTCGCTGCCGCCGAGGCGGCGATCGGTCTCGCCATCCTCGTCGTCTTCTTCCGCAACCGCGGCTCCATCGCGGTCGAAGACGTGAACATGATGAAGGGCTGACGGACGCTCCCAATGTATCAGGCTATCGTCTTCCTTCCGCTTCTCGGCTTCCTGATCGTCGGCCTGTTCGGCGGTTCGCTCGGCGCCAAGGCATCCGAATACATCACCTCCGGCTTCATGGTCGTCGCCGCCGTGCTGTCCTGGGTCGCCTTCATCACCGTCGGCATAGGGTCAGGTGAGACCTTCACCGTACCGGTGCTGCGCTTCCTGGATTCCGGTACGCTGCAGGCGGATTGGGCGCTCAGGATCGATACGCTGACGGTGGTTATGCTGGTGGTCGTCAACACCGTGTCCTGCCTGGTGCATATCTATTCGATCGGATACATGCACCACGATCCGAACCGGCCGCGCTTCTTCGCCTATCTCAGCTTGTTCACCTTCGCCATGCTGATGCTGGTGACTGCCGACAACCTCGTGCAGATGTTCTTCGGCTGGGAGGGCGTCGGCCGCGCCTCCTACCTGCTCATCGGCTTCTGGTACAAGAAGCCGTCGGCCAACGCCGCGGCGATCAAGGCCTTCGTCGTCAACCGCGTTGGCGATTTCGGCTTCCTTCTCGGCCTGTTCGGCGTGTTCGTGCTGTTCGGCTCCGTCCAGTTCGGCACCATCTTCGCTAATGCCCCGAATTACGCGCCGGCCGCTATCCACGCGACCGAGGGCGGCGAGCACGGCGCCGCCGCGCCTGCGGAGGGCGAACACGAAGCGGCAGAGGCGCCCGCCACGGAGGCCGCACCGGCCGAAGCCGCGCCGGCTGCGGAACATGGTGCGCCAGAGGCCACGGCCGCATCGGACGAGACCGTCCTCAACTTCCTCGGCTATGCGCTCGACAAGCATTCGGCGCTGACCATCATCTGCCTGCTGCTCTTCATGGGCGCTATGGGCAAGTCGGCGCAGGTGCCGCTGCACACCTGGCTGCCGGACGCGATGGAAGGCCCGACGCCGGTCTCGGCGCTCATCCATGCCGCGACCATGGTGACGGCCGGCGTCTTCATGCTGGCGCGCCTGTCGCCGCTCTTCGAGCTCAGCCACACGGCGCTGATCGTGGTCACCTGCATCGGCGCGCTCACCGCCTTCTTCGCGGCGACCGTCGGCCTCGTGCAGAACGACATCAAGCGCGTCATCGCCTATTCGACCTGCTCGCAGCTCGGCTACATGTTCGTCGCGCTCGGCCTCGGCTTCTATTCGGCCGCGATCTTCCACCTGTTCACGCATGCCTTCTTCAAGGCGCTGCTCTTCCTCGGCTCCGGCTCGGTGATCCATGCCGTCTCCGACGAGCAGGACATGCGCAAGATGGGCGGCTTGAGGAAACTCATCCCGAAGACCTATTGGATGATGATCATCGGCACGCTGGCGCTAACCGGTGTCGGCATACCGATGACGGTCATCGGCACTGCGGGCTTCTTCTCCAAGGACGCCATCATCGAGGGCGCCTTCGCCGCGCACAGCCCGGTCGCCTTCGGCGCCTTCTGGGCGCTGGTCATCGCCGCGGTCTTCACCAGCTTCTATTCCTGGCGGCTGATCTTCATGACCTTCCACGGTGAGCCGCGCGCGAGCCACGAGGTCATGCACCACGTGCACGAATCGCCGCCTGTCATGCTGGTTCCGCTGTTCATCCTGGCAGCGGGCGCTCTCTTCGCGGGCATCGGCTTCCAGAGCTACTTCATCGGCGGAAACTACGACAAATTCTGGCAGGCCGCGCTCTTCACGCTGCCGGACAACCACATCCTGCACGCGTTCCACGACGTGCCGCTGTGGGTGAAGTTCTCGCCCTTCGTTGCGATGATCCTCGGCTTCCTGGTGGCCTACCAGTTCTACATCCGCTCGCCGGAGACGCCGAAGTGGCTCGCTGCGCAGCATCGCGGGCTCTACGCCTTCCTGCTCAACAAGTGGTATTTCGACGAGCTGTACGACTTCTTGTTCGTCAGGCCGGCCAAGCGCCTTGGCACCTTTCTCTGGAAGAAGGGCGACGGCGCCATCATCGACGGGCTGGGGCCTGACGGCGTGTCGGCGCGCGTGATCGACGTCACCAATCGCGTCGTCAAGCTGCAGACCGGCTACCTCTATCATTACGCATTCGCCATGCTGATCGGCGTCGCCGCCTTGGTCACCTGGATGATGTTCGGGAGCCATTGATGACCGACTGGCCAATTCTCTCCACGGTCACCTTCCTGCCGCTTGTCGGCGCGCTGCTGATCCTGTTCATCCGGGACGACAGCCCGAATGCGCGCCGCAACATCCGCGCCATCGCGCTGTGGACGACGATCTTCACCTTCGTCATCTCGCTGCTGATCTGGGCCGACTTCGACACGAGCGTGCCCGGATTCCAGATGGTAGAGAAGGTCGACTGGCTGGATTCCGGCATCTCCTATCATATGGGCGTCGACGGCATCTCGATGCTGTTCGTCATCCTGACGACGTTCCTGATGCCGCTGTCGATCCTGGCGAGCTGGGAAGCGATCGAGACGCGCGTGAAGGCCTACATGATCGCCTTCCTGCTTCTCGAGACACTGATGATCGGCGTGTTCTGCGCGCTCGACATCGTGCTCTTCTACGTCTTCTTCGAAGGCGGCCTGATCCCGATGTTCATCATCATCGGCGTGTGGGGCGGCAAGCGACGCGTCTACGCCTCGTTCAAGTTCTTCCTCTACACGCTCGCCGGCTCGGTGTTGATGCTGCTCGCCATCATGGCGATGTTCTTCCAGTCGGGCACTACCGACATACCGACGCTGCTGACGCACAACTTCCCTGAAAATATGCAGACATGGCTGTGGCTCGCCTTCTTCGCCTCCTTCGCGGTGAAGATGCCGATGTGGCCGGTGCATACCTGGCTTCCGGATGCCCACGTCGAGGCGCCGACCGCGGGCTCCGTGGTTCTGGCGGCCATCCTCCTGAAGATGGGCGGCTACGGCTTCCTGCGCTTCTCGCTGCCGATGTTCCCCGACGCATCGCTCTACTTCCAGCCGCTGGTGTTCACGCTGTCGGTGGTGGCGATCGTCTACACCTCGCT
>JAEYXI010000171.1 GCA_023428515.1 Pseudomonadota bacterium
CTGCGCAACCCGCGCAGTCCGTGCTCAGGCTTTCGAACATCGCCAAGACCTTTGGCGGCGCGCGCGCGCTCAAGGGTGTTTCCTTCGAGGTCGCGCCCGGCGAAGTGCACGGCTTGCTGGGCAAGAACGGGTCCGGCAAATCCACGCTGGTAAAGATACTCGCCGGCTTCCACGCGCCGGACCGCGGCGGTGTCATGGAGTTCAACGGCGAGCCGGTGGCATTGCCGCTGGGTCCCGGAGAGTTCCGCAAGCTCGGCATGAGCTTCGTGCACCAGAATCTGGGGCTCGTACCGTCGCTGACGGTGCTCGAGAACCTTAGGCTTTCCAATCTCGTCAGCGCCTCGGCCAACCACATAAATTGGCGCGCCGAGCGTCGCGCCGCCAGTGCCGCGCTTGACCGCTTCGGCATCTCCCTCGATCCCGGCGAGCGCGTCGATCGCATTAGCGCCGTGGATCAGGCGCTGCTCGCCATCGTGCGCGCATTCGAGGAGATCCGCACGGCCTGCGAGATAACCGGCAAACCGGGCCTGGTGCTCCTCGACGAGCCCACGCCCTTTCTGCCCAAGGAAGGCGTCGCCAAGCTTTTCGAACTGATCCGCTCCATTGCCGCGCACGGCTCGAGCGTCATCTTCATTTCCCATGACATTGAGGAAGTACTCTCGATCACCGACCGCGCGACCGTGCTGCGCGACGGCGAGGTCGCGGGCAGCATCGCTACCGCTGACGCGACGCATGACGCGATGGTCGAACTTATCATCGGCCGCACGCTGGCGCGCTCCACACCGACACGTTCCGAAGCGGTTGCCCGCGAGCCGGCGATCGTCCTGAAAGGACTGGAGAGCCGGTCGTTGAAGCCGACCGACCTGACCGTTGGGCGTGGCGAGATCGTCGGCCTGACCGGGCTCATCGGTTCCGGTTACGAAGAGTTGCCCTATCTTGCTTTCGGCGCGCGCCCGGCGACTGGCGGGACGCTGGAAGTTGTGGGCCAGAGCGCGGTCAGGCTTTCAGAGTTAAATCCCAGACGTGCGATCGACATGGGTTTTGCTCTTCTGCCCGGCGACAGGAACGGCGCAAGCGGGGTCAGCAGCCTGCCGATCTACGAGAACATGCTGCTGCCTGATCTCGACCGCTTCTTCCGGGGCGGCCGCCTCGACAATGGCGCGATGAAGCGCGAGGCAGTACGCCTCGGCGTTGAGTTCGAGGTCAGGCCGAACGACCCCCAGATGAAGCTGTCTGCGCTGTCGGGCGGCAATGCGCAAAAGGTGCTGATCGCGCGCTGGATGAACCGGATGCCGAAGCTCTTGCTGCTCGACGAGCCGACGCAGGGCGTCGATGTCGGCACCCGCGCGCACATCTTCGCGGCACTGAAAGCCGAAACCGCGAAGGGCATGTCAATCCTCTGTGCATCTTCCGACACCGAGCAGTTGGCTGAGATTTGCGACCGCGTCATCGTGTTCGCGCGCGGCCGGGTTCACAAGGTACTGACCGGCGGCGACGTGACCAAGGACGGCATCGCGGAAGCCTGCTACGCATCCGTGCAGCTCGATTTACACCCAGGCGCCGAAAACGAAACCCTAGGCACGAATTAGACCATGACCAATACTTCTGCCGCCGCCGGCAAGCGGGAAGCGATCCGACCGAACTACGGGCGCCTCTTCGAACGCGTCGCCCTTGTCCTCGTCTGGCTGATGCTGATCGCGCTATTCAGCGCGATGATGCCGCGTTCCTTCATGAACTGGGGCAATTTCGCGATCATGTTCGCGTCCTATGCTCCGGCAGCCTTGCTGTCGCTTGCCATCATCGTTCCGCTGACTGCCGGCGACTACGACCTTTCGGTCGGCGCCACGCTGACGCTATCCTCCTGTGTCATCGGCGTCCTCAATGTCTGGCACGGCATGCCCATCGGCTGGGTGATCGTGCTTGCCCTTGTCTCGGGGCTTGCCGTCGGCCTCGTGAATGCGCTGTTCATCATCTACTTCCGCATCCCGTCCCTGGTAGTCACCCTCGGCACGACGTCGCTAATCACCGGCATCGTGCAGTGGATGACGAATTCGTCGACCATCGGCGGCATCGACAATGCGCTCATCATGGCTGTCGTCGGCGGGCGGTTCCTGGGCGTTCCCTATGCCTTCTACTACGCGCTCGTTGCCGCTGTTATCATGTGGTACGTTTTCGATTACACGCCGCTTGGCCGCCGCCTGCTCTTCGTCGGACGCGGCCGCGAGGTGGCGCGCCTCAACGGCATTGCAGTGGACAAGGTGCGTCTTGGTGCGCTGGTGACCTCGGGCGTGGTGGCCGCAGCCGCCGGCGTGATCTATGCTGGCGTGCTCGGGTCCGCCGATCCCTATTCGGGTCTCAATTTCCTGCTACCGGCATTCGCGGCGGCCTTCCTCGGCGCCACCACCATCCTGCCGGGCCGCTTCAATCCATGGGGCGCGATCGTCGCCGTCTACTTCCTGGCAACAGGCATAACCGGGCTGACCATGCTCGGCATCCCGCTCTGGGTCACCAACGTCTTCAACGGCGGCGCGCTGATCCTTGCCGTCACCATCTCGCAGCTGACGCGCGGACGCGAAGCGACCGACATCGGATAGGCGAGTACAGGACCGACCCGGACAACCATCGCGATTTCGCTCTGCCGCATGGGGCGGGTCCAACTGCCTTGCCGGCCAAGGTCCTTCGCCTATCAAGCGAGCAGAGCCCGCTGCGCTGCGTCGATGCTTTCCAGATATTTCGAGGCGTAGGCTAGTCCGCGCGACGCGATCAGGCAGTCGCCAGCCGCGAACCCTCCCATTCAGAGGCAGTGAACTTTTCCCAACGTGTTGACACCAGCCGGACTCTATTGTGTAGTGGTCAGACCACTGTAAGGCCAGTTGGGAGGAGAGCGATCCGGATGGCCGCCGTGCTAGCCGAAAGCAGCGATCTGTCGGGTGCGGAGAAGGTCTTTGCCTTCTTCCGCGATGCGTTGCTCGACGGGACGCTCAAGGCCGGCGAGCGGCTGCTGGGCGAACGGGAACTGTCGCTGAAGCTCGGCGTGTCCCGCCCGCTGCTGCGCGAGGCGCTGCGTTCGCTCGCCATGCTGGGCTTCCTCGATATCCAGCACGGCCGCGGGGCCTTCGTGCGCCAGGCGGACATTGCCGTGCTGTCGGATTTCTTCACCTTCAGCCTCGCTCAGCAGCCCGACATTCTCGATGACGTGATGGATGCGCGCATCGCCATCGAATGCCAGGCGATCAGGCTGGCCTGCGACAGGGCGAGCGAAGCCGACCTGAAGCGCATCGGTTCGAAGCTGACGCGTCTGATGGACACGCTTCACGACCCTATCGAAGGCGGCGCGGCCGACTTCGCTTTCCACCAGGCGATCGTGGAAGCTGGCCGCAGCGAGGCGCTCAATACGCTCTATGGCGCGATCGGCGATCTCTTGCGCCGCAGCCACGTGCAGCGCCGCGAAGTGACCATCTCCGAGCCCGGCATCGTTGACTACCTGCTCGAAGCTCACCGGGAGGTCTTCCTATCGATCGTAGACAGGAATCCGGACGCGGCCGACCGCAAGCTGCGCGAACATTTCGCGATCGGCAACGAGTTCCGCCGGCGCAGCCTCATATCGGCCTTCTCCAGGAGGCCGGCGACCTAAACCAGAAGCATGAAATCCAAGGGAGGAGTTACACCATGCTGCACAAGATGATTATTGGGGCCCTGACTGGCGGGGCCGTGGCGTTGGCAACGCTCGGCGCTGCACACGCGGTCGAGTTGCGCTACGCCCATGTCGGCGCCGAGGGCGATATCCAGACGATCTACGCCGCGCAGGCGGCTGAAGGCATTTCCACCGCGACCAATGGTGAGGTGACGGTCACCGTCTATCCGGCGAGCCAGCTCGGTGGCGTCGCCGAGACGGTCGACGGCGTGCGTATGGGTTCTATCTCGATGGGCCACCACGACTTCGCGTCGCTGGCCCGGCTGGTGCCCGAGGTGGCGGTGTTCAACGCGCCTTTCATCTATCGCGACGGCGCACATGCGCTGGCCGCCACCGATCCCGCCACGTCGCCGGCACTTCAGGCGATCAACGAGAAGCTGGTGGCGCAGGGCGTGCGCATCATCGGCCGCATCTATCGTGGCGACAGGCAGATATCGTCCAACTTCCCGGTCAAGAGCCCGGCTGACCTTGCGGGCAAACCCTTCCGTGCGGTGCCCCTGGAGCTCTGGGTGTCGATGGTGAAAGGGTTCGGCGCCATCCCAACGCCGGTCGAGGTCGCCGAGCTCCCGACTGCCCTGATGACAGGCGTCGTCGTCGGCCAGGAGAATCCGCTGACGATGATCGCCTCCAACAACCTCAACGAGGTGCAGTCGCACATCTCCATGACGGGCCATATGCGCGCGGTGCTTGCCGTCTTCGTCAATGAGGAAGTCTGGCAGGGCCTCACCGAGGAGCAGCGCGCGGCGATCACCAAGGTGCTCGACGACGAGGCGAAGAAGTCGCTTCAGATGGCGCAGGAAGGCGAGGCCAAGCTGGTCGAGGAGTTGAAGGGCCGCGGCATGACCGTCATCACCGAGGCCGACGGGCTCGACATTGCTGCCTTCCGCGAGAAGGTCGGCGCCCAGATCGCCCAGGATTTCCCGACCTTCACTCCGCTGATCGAGCAGATCCAGGCGGTGAAGTAAAAACCGGGAACGGCGGCGGCTACGTTGCCCGCCGCCGTTCCGGCTGTTCTAGCCTGAACAGAAAATCGGTCAATTGGTGCTGGAAGGAGGAAGGGATGCGCGTCGCGGAACGCATTCTCACAGCTTTTGTCGTGATCGTTATGGCCGGCCTCGTGTTGGTACCGACGGCCCAGGTCATCATGCGCGGCGTCTTCGTGCTTCCTTTTATCGGTGCGGAGGAACTGACCCGTTTCCTGCTTATTGTCCTGATCTTCTGCGCCTATCCGCTGGTCGTCGAGCGCGGCGAGAATATCGTCATGGGTGAATTCAAGGCGGCGATGCCCGCGCGGCTGCGTGGCGTCGTCAACTGGACGATCTCGCTGACCGCAGTCGGCGTCACGGGTTTCATCGCCTATGTGACCGCCGCCAACATCTCCAGGAACCTGACGAACGCGACACCGACGCTTGGCATCCCGTTCTGGATATTCCTGGGGGCGACACTCTTCGGCTTCGCCGGCGCGGCAATCGTTCACCTCATCCACCTGCGCAAGCCGCCGCAGGCCGACACGAACATCGCGGTCTGATCGCCATGGGTTTTGCTGTCGTCATCGCCTTCCTGGCACTGTTCATGCTGGGTTTTCCGGTGGTCTACGCCATCCTGCTGCCGTCGATCGTCTACGTGATCGTGGAGGGACTGCCGCTCGGCCTCCTGGCGCAGCGCGTCACCTATGCGCTCGATTCTTTCCCGCTGGTCGCCGTGCCGCTGTTCATCTTCGTTGGCAATCTGATGAACCTGTCGGGCATCACCGACCGCATCTTCCGCTTCGCTTACACGCTGGTCGGTCGCATTCCGGGCGGCCTTGCGCAGGTCAACGTCTTCGGCAGCCTGGTCTTCTCGGGCATGTCCGGTGCCGCACTGGCCGATATAGGCGGGCTGGGGCGCATCGAGATCGACGCGATGAAGAAGCGCGGCTTCGACCCTTCCTTCGCCGGCGCGGTCACCGCCGCCTCTGCGACTCTCGGACCGATCTTCCCTCCGTCGATCCCGCTCATCGTCTATGGTTCGGTGACCAGCGTCTCGATCGTGCAGTTGCTGGTCGCAGGCATCATGCCTGCGCTCGTCTGCACCGTGCTCTTGATGGTCACGGTGCTGATCGTGGCGCTCCGGCACAACCATCCGCGCGCCGAGCGCTGGTCGACGCCGCGCGAGGTGGTGCGCGACCTTCTGCCGGCGATGCCCGCCATTGTGGCGCCCGCGCTGATGATCGCCGGCATGACGTTCGGTGCCTTCACGCCGACCGAAGCGGCGGCCATCACGGCGGTCTACGTCGTCATCATCAGCGGGGTCTTCTATCGCGAACTGACACTCGCCCATCTCTGGAATTCCTGCGTGCTGACCGCCCGCAGTTCCAGCGCGATCCTGATCATCGTTGCGGCTGCCGCGCTGTTCGGCTGGATTCTCGCCGTGGAACAGGTGCCGCAATCTTTTGCCGCCGCGCTTCTCAGTTTGTCTGCAGACCCGCTCATGCTGCTGATCATCGCCAACCTGATCTTCTTCGTCGCGGGCATGTTCCTGGACTCCACCACCGCGACGCTTCTTTTGGTGCCGATCATCGCGCCCCCCCTCGTCATGGCCGGCGTGGACCCGGTGCAGCTTGGCATCGTCACCATCTTCAACCTGATGATCGGCTTGCTGACGCCCCCCATGGGCCTGTCGCTGTTCCTGGTGTCCGACATCGCGAAAGTGTCGATCCGTCAGCTTCTGCGTGCCCTGCTGCCTTTTTACATCCCGCTGCTCACCACGCTTGCAATCCTGACCTTCGCCAAGGATTTCACGCTGTGGCTGCCGCGCCTGATCGCCCAATAACCTCCCAGGAGACTTCAATGCGCATCGTCATAGGTTCCGACCACGCCGGCTACCCGCTCAAATCGACCATCGTCGAGCATGTGAAGTCGCTGGGCCACGAAGTCGAGGACGTGGGTTCCCATACGCCGGACCCCGTCGATTTTCCTGACATCGCACGCGCCGTGACCTCGGCCATCCAGGAGGGTCGCGCTAACAGGGGATTGATGGTCTGCGGCACCGGCGTCGGCGCCGCGATCGCCGCCAACAAGGTGAAAGGTATCCGCGCTGCGGTCTGCCACGACGTGCATTCGGCACACCAGTCGGTCGAGCATGACGACGTCAACGTCATGTGCATCGGCGCCCAGATTGTAGGCGCCTGGCTGGCCAAGGATCTCGTCGCCGCCTACCTCGAAGCCGAGTTCTCGACCGACGAGGATTTCCGGCGCCGCGTACGCAAGCTGGCGGAGATGGACGAGGGCCGCTAGACGGACCTTTCGCGTCTCCAGAATATCCGCCGTCAGTTCCCTGACATCGATGCTCGGAATCCCCAACGCTCTGCTCATCGTACACTAGTATACCAATTTTCGTTGACTCCCTTCTTTCCAACGGCAAGATAGCCGCTCTGGCGACTATGGGAGGATGGGGTGCCGGCGAAAGGGAGCCTGAAAATCGGGCTTGTGGGTACCGGCTTCATGGGCCGCACCCATTCCAATGCATATCATCAGGTTCATCGCTTCTTTCCCCAGGAAGCCGGCGCGGAGCTGGTGGCCGTCTGCTCGCGCGACGAGGCAAAGGCACGCGATTTCGCCGCACAGTGGGGTTTTCGCTCGCACGAGACCGACTGGCGCGCGCTGATCGAGCGCGACGACATCGATCTCGTCGACATCGCCAGTCCTAACGACACGCACGCCGAAATTGCCATCGCGGCCGCCCAGGCCGGCAAGATGGTGGCCTGCGAAAAGCCGCTCGGACGTACGCTTGCCGAATCGCGGCTCATGGCCGATGCGGTGGATGACGCCGGCGTTGCCAACATGGTCTGGTACAACTACCGGCGCGTGCCGGCACTGACGCTCGCCAGGCAGATGATCGACGAAGGCCGGCTTGGCCGCATCTTCCACAGCCGCTTCAAATTCCTGCAGGACTGGACCATGTCCGCCGACCTGCCGCAGGGCGGCGCCGGCACCTGGCGTCTCGATGCCGGCGTTTCCGGAAGCGGCGTCACCGGCGACCTGCTTGCGCACTGCATCGATGCGGCCCTCTGGCTCGTCGGTCCGGTTGCCGAGGTGTCCGGCACCTCCGAGATATTCATCCCGGAGCGCGTGCACGCCTTGAGCGGGAAGCGCGAAGCTGTCACCGCCGAGGACGCCAGCCTGTTTCTCGCCCGTTTCGCCAACGGTTCGCTCGCGACCTTCGAGGCGACCCGTTTCGCGCGCGGCCACAAGGCGCTTTTCACGCTGGAGATAAACGGCGAGCACGGCTCGATCGCATGGGACCTGCACGACCTGCACCGGCTGCAATTCTTCAGCCACCGCGACGAGACCGCCTTTCGCGGCTGGCGCTCGATCCATGTGTCGGACGGCGATCACCCGTACATGAAGGCGTGGTGGGTGCCCGGCTTGCAGATCGGATACGAGCACACCTTCGTACATCAGGTCGCGGATTTCCTGGCCGGTCTTCGCACCGGCGAAAAGCGTGTTCCGGATTTTCGCGACGGGCTGGCCGCCGATGCAGTTGTGGACGCGGTGCTTCGCTCGGCACGGTCGCGGCGGTGGGAAACCGTCGAGGAGATGTCGGCGCCGGCCAGGCTGCAGGGTGTCGGTTAGGGGAGTTCGTGTCGCCGGCGGCGCTCGTCCGAGCGCGCGAGGCGATCAGGCTGCGGGCTGTCGGGCGCGGCCGGAATGGAGGAGGAGAATGCCGTTATTGGAAGTGCGTGGCGTGTCGAAGAGCTTCGGCGCCATCCGGGCCCTGACCGATGTCAGCTTCAGCGTCGAGCCGGGGGAGGTCGTGGGCCTGATGGGCGACAACGGCGCCGGCAAGTCCACGATGGTCAAGCTGATCGCCGGCAACTTTCCGCCCAACGAGGGTGAACTGGTGGTGGATGGCCAGGCGTGCCATTTCTTCAAGCCCATCGAGGCGCGCGCCGAGGGCATCGAGGTCGTCTACCAGGATCTGGCGCTGGCCGACAATCTGACGGCCGCGCAGAACGTGTTCCTGGGCCGCGAGATCAAGAAGGGCGTCTGGCCTTTCCGCATCCTCGACAAGCAGGCGATGATCGATCGTTCGGCTGCGCTGTTCGCCGAGCTCAAATCGGAAACCCGGCCGCGCGATCTCGTGCGAAAAATGTCGGGTGGACAGCGCCAGGCGGTGGCGATCGCCCGTACCCGCCTCTCCAATGCCAAGCTGGTGCTGATGGACGAGCCGACTGCCGCCATCTCGGTCCGCCAGGTCGCCGAGGTGCTCGAGCTGATCCGGCGCATGAAGGCCCAGGGCGTCTCCGTCATGCTGATCAGCCATCGCATGCCCGATGTGTTCGCCGTTTGCGATCGCGTCATCGTCATGCGCCGCGGCACCAAGGTGGCGGACAAGGCCATAGCGTCGACGACGCCGGAAGAGATCACCGGACTGATTACGGGAGCGATACGTGCAGCCTAGCCTTGCCACACCGGCCGAGTCCGAAACCGTCGCCGCGAACCACGCCACACTGGACGAAGTGGTTGGCGTGCGCGAACAGACGCCGCTGCAGAAGCTGTTCCACGCCCAGTCCTTCTGGGTGGCGGTCGCGCTGCTCGCCCTCATGCTGGTGATGAGCTGGGTCGAGCCGACCTTCGGTTCGGCGGAGAATCTCGGCAACATCTCGCGAAACTTCGCGCCCTTCGGCATCATGGCACTGGGCATGACAGTGGTGCTGATCACCGGCGGCATCGACCTCTCGGTCGGCTCCATCATGGCGCTGGTCGCCATCGTGGCCGGCCTGTTCTTGACCTGGCATTATCCCTGGTACGTCGCTTTTTCCATGGGCATGCTCACCGGGCTCGCCTGCGGTGTGGTGAACGGCTTCTTCGTCGCCTATCTCGCCATGCCTTCCTTCGTGGTGACGCTCGGCATGATGTCGATTGCGCGCTCGCTTGCCGTGGTGTTCTCCGGCAACCAGATGCTCTACCAGATCGGGCCGGATGCACCGATCGTCAAGGCAATCGGGCAGGCCAAATGGCCGCTGCGCGAGCCGGCCGGCTGGGCGCCGCCATGGATGCCGGAATTCTCCTCGCATTTCTGGGTGCTGGTCGTGTTGGCACTGGCGGTCGGCTGGGTCTTCCATTTCACCGCCTGGACAAGGCATCTCTTAGCGATTGGCGGCAACGAACAGGCGGCGCGGCTGACCGGTGTGCCGGTCGACTGGATCAAGTTCCAGGCCTATGTCTTCTCCGCCTTCACAGCGTCCCTCGCTGCAATCCTCCTGCTCGGTTACAACGGCTCCGCGCTCAACGCGCTTGGCACCGGCTACGAGCTTCGCGTCATCGCCGCCACCGTCATCGGCGGCGCGAGCCTCATGGGCGGCTACGGCACGGCCTTCGGCGCTGTAGTGGGCGCGGCCTTTCTCGAGGTGATCCGCAATGCGCTGCTGATGGCCGGCATCGATTCCAACTGGCAGGGCGCTTTCGTCGGCGTGTTCATCATCGCGGCCGTGCTGCTCGGCATGCAGACCGGCGGGACGTCGCTGCGCATGCTGATGCAGCACTGGTTTCCAGTGCGGCGGCATTGAGAATTCCGTGGGTGAACGACCCGCGGCAAGTCGAACACGAAGTGGAGGAGTGTGAGGGAGAAGAAGTCCTTGAACGGCCCACCGGGCCATCGAGCAATGAAAGTCTGAAGACAATTAGTCAGAAACATTCAGGAGGAGCATACATCATGAAAAGAGTTCTTTTGAGCGCCGCCGCCTTGGCCTTCTCGGCGATGGCTGGCATGCAGGCCCATGCACAGGACAAGCCCGTCTTCGCGCTTGTGCCCAAGGCCATGGACAACCCCTTCTACGATCAGGCGCTTGCCGGCTGCAAAAAGGCCGCCGAGGATTCTGGCAATGCCTTCGAATGCCAGTATATCGGCCCCGGCGCACATGGCGGCGGCGACGAGCAGGTGCAGATCGTGCAGGATCTCGTTGCCAAGCGCGTCGCCGGCATCGCGGTCTCGCCATCCAACGCGGTCGCGATCCTGCCGGCGCTGCAGGCGGCGAAGGAAGCCGGCATTCCGGTCATCACCTTCGATTCCGATGTGCTGCCCGAGAACAAGGACCTGCGCGTCGCCTATATCGGCACGCATAATTACGAGATCGGCACCAACATCGCCAAGATCCTGCAGACGCTGAAGCCGAACGGCGGCGTTATCTGCATCCAGTCTGGCGGCGCGGCGGCAGCCAACCTCAACGAGCGCATGCAGGGCATCCGCGACGGCCTCTCCGGCAAGGAATCCGCCACTTCGCCCGGCGATCCGCTGACCGGCCAGAACGGCTGGACCGAGGCCGAGGGCTGCCCGCTCTACACTAATGACGACTTCCCGCTGGCGGCGCAGCAGTTCCAGGACCTGCTGACCAAGATGCCAAACCTCGACGCCTTCGCTGCAACGGGCGGCTTCGCACAGTTCGTGCCGGACGCAAACCGCGCCGCCACCGAGCCCTTCAAGGACAAGATCGCCAAGAACGAGCTCGCGGTCGTCTATGCCGACACGCTGCCCACCCAGATCGACCAGATGAAGGAAGGCCTGTCGCAGGGCCAGGTCGGACAGCGGCCCTACGAGATGGGCTACAAGTCCATGATGGCGCTGAACGACATCAAGGCCGGCAAGCCGGCGCCGCAGGACCCGACCTATACGGGCCTCGACGTCTGCACGCCGGCGAATGCGGACACTTGCATCGCCAAGTAGCTGGGCAGAACCGAACAAGGTCGAGGCGGAACACCTTCCGCCTCGACCTCCTGGATCGGCGGTCCGGACAGATCGCGTCGGGTTCGTCCGCGTAACCGGATGAGGACATGGACATCGAAACCCTGCCGCTCAAACGCGGCGTCGCGCTGAGCGAACAGGTCTACCAGGTTGTCCGCGGGCTGATCGTCAGCGGCCGCATGCGGCCGGGCGAGGCGGTGATCGAGGCGACGCTGGCGGCTCGTCTGGGCGTATCGCGCACGCCGGTGCGCGAGGCGTTGAAACGCCTCAGCGACGAAGGGCTGATCGATGTGTTTGCCCAGAGCGGCACTTTCATCGCGCCGATCAGCCGGAAGGCGTTGGAGGAAGCCTACATCATCCGGACGGCGCTGGAAGCGGAAAGCGTTTCGCGCGCCGCTGGCCGCCTGACCGATGCGGACTCCGAGGCGTTCGCCGACAACATAGCCGCCCACGAACGCGCGATCGGCCGGCGGCATTTCGCCGAGGCGATCCGGCTCGACGATACTTTTCACCGTATGATCGCCGAGGTGAACGATCTGCACATGCTGTGGCGCGCCGTCGACGTTTCCAAGGCGCAGATGGATCGTGGCCGGCACCTGGCGATCCCGGAACCCGGCATGGGAGCCGCGACGATCCGCCAGCACAAGCAAATCCTGGAAGCCATGCTGGCGGGAGACGCCGATCGCGCCGCGCGGCACATGCGTGAGCATCTGGCGACCTCGCTGCGGAACACCCTCGAAACCGCTGTGGATTCGATCGCCTGAACATGGGTCTGCGCATCGGGCTGAAGCCGGAGGACCCCGCGCCAGAGGGGGATGGGCATGGTCGAGGCCTTCCACCACGGCTGACGGTGCAGCCGAACGCAGTTCTTCACGCGATTTGCGGATCGGACATCAAATCTGAAGCCTTTGCGGTTGAGGCGGAGCTCCCGCGCGGGTAAGCAGGTATAATGACGACCGCAGACATCCTTCGGCCGCTCGCGCTGACTGCAAGCCTACTCGCCCGCTTCTGGCCGCAGCTTCTGCTCATCGGTGCTCTTGGATACGTCGCGCGCGACCTCCTTCTGGAGGCTGCCGTCGCCGTCGGGCTGCGCTACCCGCTCGGCGGCATGGTCGTTCTATCTCTGGTCGTGCTGACGAAGCTGCTGGTCGTGGTGATGATGTTCGCTGCGCTGCGCCCCGGCCTGCCCGCCCTGCAATCGCTCCGGCAGGATGCCAGGAGCGATGATGTCCCGGCGCCACGGCGGCAAGATGCGGATCGCACGCTGGCAGTGACGGCCGCAGTCATCCTGCCTTTCTTCGCCTATTACGCCGCATGGGGTTTCCTCGGCGATACGGTGCGTGAGTATTCGCGGCTGGCGCTCGATCGCGTCGAGTTCGGCGAAAGACTCCAGATATTCGAACTCCTTCGCTCGCGCGGCCTGATAGCCGCGATCCTCGCATGCTGGGTGATCCGCTGGCTCGCGAAACGAATGACAGAACGGTCAGACGCGCCCTGGTGGCGGTTGCTGGTCGTGGCTGCGGATGCGAGTTGGATATTCATAGGCCTTTTCGCGCTCGACAAGTGGAAGGACGACTTGATTACCTGGTTTGGCGCGGGCGCGTTGCTTGGGCAGCTGAGCATGGGCGGCGGCTCGATGCTGTCGATGGCCGCCCATGCGGCGGCCGACTTCGTGCCGATGGAGTTTCGCGAGGTAGGCGCATTCGAGCAGGTTCGCAACCTCTTCTTCTATGCGCTTCTGCCGATGGTCTGGCTGGCGATGGCGGCCATCATCAACGGCTACGATCTGTCGGCAGCGCCGGCCTCCGTGCCGGCTGCTCCGTCCCGCGCCTCGACCTGGCGAAAATGGTTCCACGACTTCGCCTTGCACTTTCTCGGCGGCTACCGGTCGCGCTACCGGCCCGTCTGGGCTTGCCTGACGCTGACGCTCGGTGCCGGGCTCGGCACGCTTCTCACTTTTATCGTCACCTATCGCGCAATAGGCTGGCTCGGCATCTGGCTCTGGTACTGGGCGACGCGGACGCTCGGCCCCTACGAGATCGACACCTGGCAGACCCTCGCAGGTATCATGAGCATCTTCATCGGCAACCCGAGCGACATTGACGGGGGCATCCTGCTCGACGCGGTACGCATAGCGCTCCTCGCGGCCGTCCTCGAACACGCCGTATCGACCGGGCGCGACGCGCAGGCCGCGTCAGCCTCTACTCGAACAGCAGCACCTCCGGCGACGCCCCGGCCATAGAGATTGAAAGCTGCAGGTCTTGTACGTCCTGCGGAACGACGAAGCTTTCGGCCATCGCGATCGTTCCACCCGCAGTGCCGTCTACGAAATTACCGCAACTCGGCTTTTCCGCCGCGTCGGGCCGTGCCTCGCGCACTATGGATGCGGACAGGAAGACGGGCTGCCAGCGACGGCCTTGGTCGTCGGAAAGTGCGACGTTGCAGGGGATGCTCTCCCGCAGGCGCGCCGGATCTTCCACGACGGCCTCGAACTCGGCGAGGACCACGGCGGAACCCGCCACGGTGCCAGGCAATCGGCTTAGTGCGGTGAGCCGCCAGCCTGCTCCCGCATGATCTTGCGTGGCCCCGCTTGGGACGATGATCGGTTTGCTCGTCGCGGCGCGCAGCAGGTCGAGGAGGCCATTCCCCGAACTGATCAGGATGGTCGCCGGCAAGACGACCGCCAGCAGCGCCAGGCTGATCCAGTAGTTGCGGCGCTCGCGGGTCGATACCGTGGCTGCCATCATCTGGTCTCCAGTGTCCACGGCAGGGTACGATTGCCGCGCCCCAGCACGACGGCCGGTTTGATCTCTTCCGGCTGGATCCCTGTCATCTCGATCGCCGCTTCTTCCAGGAGAGGCGTGTAGGCCGAGCGGCTGACCAGCAGCTTTGCGCCGGAGAGTTCTTTTTCCGGCACCTCGAAAGCCATGAGGATCGGCCTGACGATGCCCGGCTCCAGCCCCTCATTTCCCAATATGCCCGGCATGACGGAAAAACGCTGGCTCATGGCATAGCGCAAGCCGCTCGGCCCAAGCCACGCGGCGGAGGTGAGCGCGAGGCTTTCGTGCTTGGCTTGGGCAGCGGCCTCGACGATCACCCACACCCCTGATGTGGTGTAGGTGCGGGTGCTGCTGAAGTTGCTTGTCGTCACCTCCCGCGCGAGGTGAACATTGGCGATACCGATGGCGAAGGCGTCGGTGTCGAGCCGTTTTCCCTGTATGCCGGCGACCGGGATAGGCGAGGTGATTTCGCTGTAGAGAGGCGTCGTGCGTTGCATGCCGTATAGCAGCGCCGCCGCCAGCAGCACGGCGGCGAGACTCTTGATGCCGGAATTCATCGCGCTGCCTCGGCCGTGCCGACAGCAACGGGCAAGACCACCTTCGCGACGGGTTCGCGGTCGAACCAGCTCGATGCGCCATAGAGATTGTCGCGACGCTTGTAGATATGGCTGCCGACGAGGAGCCGCAAGTCATCTGGCGGAGGCGATGCGGTGGGCCACTCCCAGGCGGCGATCAGCCTTTCGGGCATGCCTGGATGGAGAGGACCCGCTATCGCCCGATCGCGGGCAAGGTAGATCGTCGGGTCCTGCAAATCGGCAACGGGCGGATCGATGGAAAGCAGGTTTGATGAGGCGAAACTGCTTGCCGCCGCCCGGTTCTCAAGGTCGAATTCGACCGTCAGGAACGTTTTCGGCTCCGGAGGCTCGACGCCGGTCGGCGGCACCGGACCGGTCCGCGCCGCGCGAAAGGTGATCATCCATCGCCCGGTATCGATGGGTTCGCCGATTTCCGCGACGTGCAGCGGTGCCGGATGGGCGGCTTCGTAAACCGCCATGGCGAACGACATCGCGCTTGCCGCCACTCCGCCGATACCGGCTGCAAGAACGGTGAGCACACGCCGTCGCATTCCAGTTAGCCGCTCGGCAGCCATGATTCCTCCTTCGCATCCCTGATGCGGTACAACCGGTGCGGGAGTCTAGCGTGAAGATTCCGTCGCGGCGGTCACATTCCGTCACGATGCGAAACATCGGACTGACGGACCCGTAAAACGTAGCTGGCTATTGGACCTTTGACCCTGCGCGTCTCAGCCCTTCGCCGAGCGCATCGACCAGCACCGGAGTCAGTCGCCGGGACGCCATGTCGGTTTGAAATGTCTCTTCGAAGTCGGGCCGTTCGCCCTTGATCGTGGTGAGCATCGCGGCTGCCTCCTGTTCGTCTCCCGCCTGCGCCAGCGAGGCGGCGAGCAGGAGTTGCGTCAGCGGACAGCGGCTGTCGGCCATTCGCTGCAGCCGTATGGCCGCCTCGTCATAGGCGCCGCGCCGGTAGGCGTCGAAGGCAAGCGTGCGCTCGGCCTCGGGTTGCGGGATGTCGTCGATCTGAGATGCCTTCCGGGCGAGCGACGCTGCATCCTTCCAGTCTCCCATCGCGAAGAGGATGCTTGAATATTTTGCAGCGACGGCGGGGTTAGAGGGATTGAGCGCGATCGCCCGGCTGCCAGCCTGTTTTGCCTTTTCCAACAGGCCTGCTCGAAAAGCCGCCATCATCTGGGCCATGTAGCTGCGGTCAGACACCGGCGCCAGCGCCACGGCTTCATCGGCATGGTCGTTGGCAAGGCTTGTCAGTGCATCCGACCTCCGATCCGAATCCGACGCCAATAGCACCACCGCCAACATCGCGTGCGCATCGGCATCATAGGGGCGCAGCTTCAGCGTGCGCTCCAGACAGGAGCGGGCATTGGCCAGCAGATCGGAATTGCCGGTGTTGAGCGCGAGGCCGGCGCGCAGCACGCAGCCATTGCCGAGGCTTGGCGTGTCGAGGTCATGCGCCGCCTCTATCGAGTTGATGACGCCACGCATGGAAGCCAGCCGCACTGCAAGCTTGGATACGAGCTGTTCGTCCGCTCCGTCTGGCGACAAATCGTCGATCGCAGCGCTCTCTTCGCCGGCGCGCACGGCCTCGCCGCTGTTTTGGTCGATCACCTGCCACCACACGGATCGGTTGCGCGCATCGGCCCTGTATTTCAGCTGGATCTGGTAGCGGCCGTATGTCTCGCCGTCCGGCCCGACACGGCCCTTGGTGCTTGCGGTGTAGGCGTCGGCGGAGAGCCGAAGCGCGTTGAACCTCGAGAGCGCGACCATCAGCGAGTCTCGCAGCGCCGAGGCGCGCGCATCTTCGGGGCCATCACTCGCCACCTCGATCGAAACGGTTGGCTTGTCGGTGATCCTGACACTCTGGTGCTGGACGATGAGGAAAGCACCAGCCAGGATAACCGTGGCCATCACGGCCCCGGCGGCAAGGAACGCTTTCCTTGGCAAGGCGATAAACATATGGCGCAGGCGTCTGCCGAAACGCGCAATCGGCACGTGGCCGATCCTCTGCGGCGCCGGTTGATCGGTCTTGCGCCGCTGCGGGATGCGCACGAACTCCGGCGCATAGTGTCCCTTCGGCAGCCTTATCTCGATACCCCGACTGCTCCCGTTTTTCTCGTAATAGCGTATCAGCGCGGCGCGCAGTCTCGTGGCTTCAATCCGTACGATCGGATCGATCGACGCGTCAAAGCTCTGCGGCCGGCCGAAGACGTCGACAGCGATCGTGTAAGCCTTGAGGGAGTCGGCTCGGCCAGCGAAGAATTCCTCGGCGACGAAATGGAGGAATTTCTTGTTCCGCTCCGCGCACTGGAAACCGGGATCGGACAGTATTCGATCGAGCTCGTTTCGGGCTTCAGCGCCTGAAACGGGCAACTCCTCACGCGACGGCAAAGACTCCCGTCCACGCTCCACGGCAAGCTCCTCGACCTTGCCCCATCTTTCCCTCTATTTAGGCTATTGTCCGGAGAAGCTTTATGCAACCAGCTTTTATTCGCAGTTTAAATCTTATTCGTCGATAGAATATTTTCAGGAGCATATTTCCAGGATTTCGTGCTCGATATCCCGGCAAAGCCCCTCATATTCAAGGATCGCGTCGAGGTCGGCGTCGGTGGGATCACGCCGAAGCTTCTCCAGCGTCGAGGACGCGTCCTCGAAGGCGCCGCAAAGCGCCAGCACTTCATCGTTGGTACTGCTGAGCGCTTGAAGCTTCTCGCGCACTTCGGGCATCCGCAGCATCAGCTTGAGCAAGCCACGGCGGTTGAGTTGAGCTTCTGAAAGCCTATGCGTCACCGAAACGTACCGGTCTGACCCAACAAAGTCTGCCAAGCATGGCGGCTGTCCGGATGATGGGAAGTACGTAACGGTAAAACGTCGCGTCGCCAGCGTTACATCCCACGCTTGTTACAGTTACGTACTTACCAATCTCCATCAAAAGTCGAAGGTTTCTGGCACGTTCTCCGGATCGCAATGGCAGACGCGTGGCCGCGACAGACACACGGTTGGAGGAAGTTATCTTGGACAGGTTGGCAGAGGTCGCGGAGGCGAAGACGGCGGTACCTTCCGGCTTTGTCCGGCTGCCTGCCGGGGCCTCGCGCCTGGCTCTACGCCATGCCCAGGCAGTTGGCCCCTGGGCCAACCACATCCGACCTTGCTGGGCCAGGAACAAGGGATCCCGGTGATGGCCGGTCGTGCGTCCCACTCGCAAGTGCTGGTCGCGCGCGTAGCGGTTGCTGCGGTCGCCATCCTGCTTGCGCTGGCGCTGCTGATCTACGGCTTCTCCGTCGAAGTCCACAAGCGGCTTTGGCAAGACATATTCGACCGGCCGGGCGGGCCGATGGCGTTCCGGTTCATCTTGCAACCGGCCGCGGCGGCTCTCGCGGCCCTTCATGATGGCATGGAGGATGCGCGCCTTGGGCGTGCTCCCTACCTGACCCGGCTGCTTTCCCGTTCCGACGATAAGGCGAGCCTCCTCAACGAGGGACTGATCGCGACCGGTCGGATCATCCTGCTCGGACTGGTCATGGATGGGGTCTATCAATTCACCGTGCTCAAGACCTTCTACCCTGGCGAGATGGTGGTGATCGCGCTGGCTCTGGCGCTCGTCCCCTATCTGCTGCTGCGCGGGCAGTTCTCGCGGCTCGCCAGGTGGTGGTCGTCGCGCAAGGAGAACTCCCATGTCTGACGGAGATAGATGAATGGCAAAGCCAGCCGATGCGCCCAAACTGCAATCGACGCGCCCGGAGCGCGTGCCTGTCACGCCTGTTCCACCGATCCCCAAGGTAGACGAGTCGAAGCCGGACATGGCTTCCGTACAGTATTCGGCTTACAGGACGGGGCTTTCCAATCACCGCACCGGCCTGTCCGAGCACCGAACCTCGCTGTCGGAATACCGTACCGACCTGTCGACCTACCGCACCGACCTGTCCACAGACCGCACCGACATGTCGATGCGCCGCACCGGCATGTCGTTCCAGCGAACCCGCATGAGCGCCGAGCGCACGCTGATGTCGGTGATCCGCACCTCGCTTTCGCTGATCGGCTTCGGTTTCACGATCTTTCAGTTCTTCGAGAAGCTCCGCGACACCGGCACGCTGGCCCACGCTGCCGCGCCCCGCAATTTCGGCGTGACGCTGGTGCTGCTCGGCATCATCATGCTGGTGATAGGCATCATCTATCACATCCAGTTCATGCTCGGCCTCCGCCACGAACGTGACGCGATGCATGAAGACGGGCTCATCTATGCCCAGAGCAAATTCCCGCCGTCGATGACGCTTGTCACAGCGATCATCCTGCTCGTCATCGGGCTGATTGCGATCTTCAGCATGATCTTCCAGTCCGGCCCCTTCGGGTGAGAGTGGCGACCATGCTTCACCCTCGCGCACGCACAATGCTTGTATCGGCGGTGCCGGCGCTCGCCGTCGGCGTCGGCGCGAGCATAGTGTTGCTAGCGGTGGTGATCATCGCCAACCTCTGGCAAAAACTCCTGTGGGAGACCTTGCCGCCTATGGTTGGCGCGACGGCCGAGACATGGTGGTGGGTGATCGGTATCTTGACGCTCACCGGTGTCGCAGTCGGCCTCGTCGTGAAATACGTTCCAGGCCATGCCGGGCCGGATCCGACGACCGTTTCGTTGTTCGGTCCGCCGACCCCTATCGTTGTGCTGCCGGGCCTTGCGCTTGTGCTCGTGCTTGCGCTGGGTGGCGGCGTCAGCCTCGGTCCGGAAAACCCGATCATCGCGATCATTGTCGGGCTGACCGTCTGGTTGGGTGCGAAGGCGCTGCCGGCGGTCGAGACCAAGGCCTGGGTCGGGCTCGCCGCCGCCGGCACGGTGGGCGCGATGTTCGGCACACCGGTCGCCGCCGCACTTCTGATGTCCGAGATGCTCGGCGGTGAAGGCAAGGAGCCGGTGTGGGACAGGCTGTTTGCACCGCTGGTGGCCGCGGGTGCGGGCTCCATCACGACAGCGCTCTTCGAGCAACCGAGCTTCGCGCTGGCGGTCGATCCCTATCTTACGCCGCGCTGGGTGGATCTCCTGAACGGCAGCATCATCGCGTTGCTGGCCATCGCGATCGGCATGGCTGCGGTGTGGGTTTTCCCGAGGGCGCACAGCTTCTTCATATCGCTGCGTCATCCCGTCCTTATGCTCGGACTGGGCGGCTTCCTGCTCGGCATCTTCGGCGTGATCGGCGGGCCGATCACGATGTTCAAGGGGCTCGCCGAGATGAAGTCTCTCGCGGAAGGCGCCCCGTCCTACACGGTTGCCGCCATGGCGCTGATCCTTGTCGTCAAGATCGTCGCGGTTCTGATCGCGGCGACATCCGGCTTCAGAGGAGGCCGTATCTTCCCAATGGTCTTCGTCGGTGTGGCTTTCGGAATACTCGCAAGCAAGGTCATTCCCGATGTGCCGCTGTCGCTGGCTATTGCGTGCTCTGTTCTTGGCTTCACTCTGGTGGTGACGCGTGACGGCTGGCTCAGCCTCTTCATGGCGGCGGTTATGATCCCGGGCTCAGGTCTAGTCCTGCTTCCGCTGCTCTGCGTCATCGTGCTGCCCGCCTGGCTCGTCCTGGCGGGACGACCGGAGATGCTGATCAAAGCCGTCGATGAAGGAGCGGCTCGGGAGGCTACCCCGTCGCCGTAGCAACGAAACTGATTGGTTTTACGAAGGAGGACTAAAACGATGGCCAGGTCACCGAGTACCAAGACGTCCGCTGCCAGAAAGCCGGCTGCGAAGAAGCCCAATATCCTCGTCATCTGGGGCGACGATATCGGGCAATCGAATTTGAGCTGCTACACGCATGGTTTGATGGGCTACCGGACGCCCAACATCGACCGCATCGCCAAGGAAGGCATGCTGTTCACCGACAGCTATGGCGAGCAATCCTGCACCGCCGGCCGCTCGTCGTTCATCACCGGGCAAAGCGTGCTCCGGACCGGACTCTCCAAGGTCGGTGCGCCGGCCGCTCCGATCGGCATGAACGAGAAGATCGTCACCGTGGCGGCTCTACTCAAGGAACAGGGCTATGCGACCGGTCAGTTCGGCAAAAACCACCTCGGCGACCTCAACCACATGCTGCCGACCAACCACGGCTTTGATGAGTTCTACGGCAATCTCTACCATCTCAACGCCGAGGAAGAGCCGGAGATGTACGACTATCCTCCGGAAAAGGATTTTCCGAACTACCGCAAGAATTTCGGCCCGCGTGGCGTCATCCATTCGTGGGCGACCGATAAGGACGATGCCACGGTCGAGCCTCGCTGGGGCAAGGTCGGCAAACAGAAGATCGAGGACACGGGTCCGCTCAACCGCAAGCGCATGGAAACCTGCGACGATGAGTTCGTCGCGGCGGCGAAGGATTTCATCAAGCGCGCGGAGGACGCAGGCAAGCCGTGGTTCGTATGGCTCAACACGACGCACATGCATCTCTATACCCACACCAAATCGAAGAGCTTCCGGCAGTCCGGCCTGTGGCAGTCGCCGTACCACGACACCATGATCGACCATGACCGCAACGTCGGCCAGATGCTCGATCTGCTCGACGAGCTCGGCATCGCCGATGACACCTTCGTCATGTACTCGACCGACAACGGCCCGCATCGGAACACCTGGCCGGACGGCGGCATGACGCCGTTCCGCTCTGAGAAGAACACCAACTGGGAGGGTGCGTTCCGGATACCGCTTCTGGTACGCTGGCCGAACCGGATAAAGGCAGGTTTGGTCTCCAACGAGATCATCCAGCACCACGACTGGTTCCCGACCTTCCTCGCCATGGCTGGTGAGCCCGACATCGTCGAGAAGGTTAAGAAGGGCTACTCGGCGATCGGCCGCACCTACAGGAACCACATCGACGGCTACAATCTCGTCCCCTACCTGACTGGTGAGGAGAAGGCGAGCCCGCGGAAGCTGTTCGTCTACATCAGCGACGACGGCGACATCCTCGCGGTGCGCTTCCACAACTGGAAGGTCGTGTTCTTGGAGCAGCGCTGCAAGGGCACACTCCAGGTCTGGGCGGAGCCGTTCACCAAGCTCCGCGTCCCCAAGCTCTTCAATCTCCGGACCGATCCCTACGAGTTCGCTGACACGACCTCAAACACATACTGGGAGTGGTTCCTGCGTCACGACTACATCGCGCTGGCCGCGAACGTGATCGTGCAAAAATGGGCGGACACCTTCAAGGACTTTCCCCCGATTCAGAAGCCCAACACCTTCACCATCGGAGATGCCATCACGATGATGAACGAGTCCGTTGGGAGCGGGCGCTAGCGAATAGATGATCGCCGCCGGCGGGCCTCGGCCCCCGGCTTCGCGGGCGGCGTTGCCGCGTGGTATGGAGAGCAGTCGAT
>JAEYXI010000200.1 GCA_023428515.1 Pseudomonadota bacterium
ACTGATCGCCGAGCCTTTCTTGATCGCGGACGCCATGGAAACCTGCCGCGCCATGCTTGATCTCACCGCTCGCGAGAAGGGAATCACCCTGACCAGCCGGGCGTCCCGGGGCCTGGGCGAGGTGATTGCCGATCGCCGTGCCGTCCAGCAAATTCTCATCAATCTTGCCGGCAATGCGATCAAGTTCACGGGGGCAGGCGGCGTTGTGTCCATCGATGCCATGCTCTCCGGCCGCGACGTGGTCATTGCCGTCAGCGACACGGGCATCGGAATTGCGCCCGACAAGCTGGAATTCATTGGACAACCCTTCATGCAGGTTGAAAACGCCTATACCCGCACCTACGAGGGAACCGGCCTTGGTCTTTCCCTGGTGAAAGGGCTGGTGGCGCTGCACGGCGGACATTTCGCTATTGCAAGCCGGCCCGGGGAGGGTACGGTGGTGACCGTTACCCTGCGCGTCGACGGGTCGGGCATCCGCGGCACGCGGGAGGATATCCGGGAGGAGAGGATTGAGTTTCCGCCGCGGCTGGTAGCCGTGAGACAGCCGCCCATGATGGACGAACAGGATTTTATCGATGGCCCCGCGCAAGCGAAAATCGCCTGACCGGAGGAAGGCTGTCCGGCAGCCTCGACTTCTGACGAGACTCGTCTCGGCGGCAGGGCAGACGGCCGCCCGGCATCCGAAGCCCGTGTTCGGCGTGATGGCCTTCGGCGTCGTCTTTTCCTTCGTGGCTGCCAATGCCCTCTGGTATCAGCCGGGAGGCCATCCCGCGCCCTTCCTCGCCACTCGCGACTCCGATGATCCGAACGCGATCGCCGGTTACCGACCGATGCGGCGCGTTCCGCCGGAGAACGTCACCACCTTCCGCATCGAACGGATCGATCCCGATGCGCCCGTGCCGCGGGCGCCGACCGAAACAGCCGATCCGGCGCCGCCGTCCGCGCCCGCCGCCGACATCACACCAGCTGCGGTTCCCCTTCCGCGGCCGGAGACGATTCGCGAGGCTCAGCCCGTGCCCGCCGTGCCACCGGAGCGGAAAACCGGCACGTCGGATATCAGCCCCAGACCGGCGGCGCCCGCCGCAAGGGCTGTCCAGTCGGCCGCCCTCCCGCCCGCGGCGGCCCAGCCGGCGAAAAGGACGGCTGCACCCGCCGCCGGGCGAGGTGAAGATCCGGTCGCGGCGGCGATCCGCGCCGCCGAGCGCAGCCCCGTCATGCGTCCGCCGGGCGACATCCCGAATACCGGTTCGACGCCTCGCCGGCCGCAGGCCATGCCGGTCGCCCAGAAGCCCGCATCCTCATCGCCCTCGACAGAGCTCGTCCTGCAGATCCAGCGCGGCCTGTCGAATATCGCCTATGCGGACGTGGCCGTCGACGGAGTGGCAGGCGAGCAGACCCGGGCGGCCATCCGCCGGTTCGAAAAGCACTATCGCCTGCCCGAAACCGGTGAACCGAACGCCATGGTGCTGAAGAAGCTGAAGTCGATCGGCGCACTTTGATGAGGTTCGCGCCCCGGAGTTGGAAGGGCCCCGGGCGCGCAAGGGACCGGTAGCGACCGATCCGGCTTTTTTTGCCCTGTCAGTCCGGCTTGCGGATCGTTCCATAGAGGATGTTGCGGTTCTCCCCGAACGTCACGCTGGTTTCCAGCCGCTCGCCGTCGGTGCTCGCATTGATGATCTTCCACATCTCCGACTGCGAGCGCAGCAGGAGCGTCCAGTTCATCATCGTTTCCATGTATCCGTCGTCCGGTACTTCCGTCGAGAAGTTCGCAAACAGGAACAGGCCGCCCGGCTTCAGCATGTCGAGGCAGGTCCGCGTCAGCTTGATCGCAACCTTGTCGGCAAGATAGTCGTAAAGGCCGGCCGCATAGATGAAGTCGAACTTGCCGAGCTGGTAGGATCCCGTCAGAAGCCCCCGTACCGAACCGTCGAGCGGCTCGATGCTGCTCCCTGCCAGATCGCGCACCATGGTGCCGACGCTCATCGGGTCCTGGTCCAAGGCAACCCACCGCTTGATGCGGCCGTCCCTCAGGGCGACCGACCGTTCGGATTCCCGCAGATGTCCGGCAGCGATCGCCAGCACCTCGGTTCCCGCACCGCGTTCGTCAGCAATTCTGTCGACATACCGGGTGAGCAGGTCGCGACGCTCGCGGACCGCCGCCGCGGACGGCGCGTTCTTGGTATACTCGTGAAGCGTGCGGCCGAGTGGCGAGGCATTGGCGATCTCTTCCGCGACGCTCTGGTGGCCGTAGATGAAGTCGATCAGGTGCGCGTCCCCGGAATAGCCGCGCGGCTTCTTGAAGGACCAGTGCGTGAACGGGTCGTTATGGAAATATTCGGCGACCGGATGCTCCTGCACCATTGGGATGAGTTCCCGCCAGACGTCGGCAAACCGCGCCCGGGTGGAGTGCAGCGACTGGATCAGCCGGTCGATGATCAGTGCCGGTTCGCGCTGCTGCTGGATCTGCTGGCTGGCAATATTGAGGATGAGGGTGATTTCATCGCGGGCGGTGGTCAATCGCTGGATGTCGATCTCGGCCCCGGTCGAGGCGACCTCTTGGTCGACGACGGCCGGAGTAATCAAGCTTTGCCCATCGAAGGCGACGATCCGTTGGTTCATGGGGAGCCCCGTTGGTTAATATTCGGTGAACTGGTTAAAATTCGGTTAACATGCCCGCGGAAAATGGATCAAAACCCCGGCTCTGTCTTGCGGGACCCGTAATGATGGTTAACGCTTGGCCGGCCGGGTTCGCCACCGGCGCCTCTTTAAGGAACGTTAAGCCAGTTCTCGTATTCTTCTCGCCGTCGTGGACTTGTCTGGTAAGGGAAGGTCACTGCGACGGAAGTGCTTGCCTTGATGATCCAATGCCCGCGTCAGCAGGACCCGATGACGCCAGAGCAATGAGAGCGATGGACGGTGCATGACGCCCAGACTGGCAGACGTAGTCGAGATCGACGTGCCCCGCGAACCGCTGAGGCAACCTCCTGCCGTATTACAGGCGCTCTATCGCAAGCACAGCGAGGGTTACCGCCAGCGAGCCACCCGCAAGGGCTTATGGATCGCCGTATCAGTCTACCTGCTGTTTTCGATCACCGATCTGCTCATCATCCCCGACGTCGCGCCCTACACCGTCGCCACCCGCTTCGTCATTTCGGCAATCATGCTGATCGCCCTCGAGGTGCAGATCTACCGGAGAAGCAGCGCCGACGCGGTTGACGGCACCTCCGCCGCAGCACTCGTGTTCGCCTATGCGGGCTGGCTCTATGTCTCGCTCTGGACCGATCACACGAGCGTCATGTCCTACTACATGGTGTTCGGCGCCATCTTCATGATGAGCGTCAACCTGTTCTTCAGCTTCCCGTTCAAGCTTTCACTGATCGCCTCGCTGGTCATCGTGCTGCTGTTCTTTGCGGGCCTTTTGTCGTTCCCGCCGGAAATCGAAGCCTACAAGCTGACTTTCGGCTTGTTCTGCGGCTCCTGCTTCGTCTTCACCTCCTATGTCAACTGGAAGCTCAACCAGGAGCGCTACAACGTCTTTCTGAGCGGTCTGGAAGCCAAGGCCCAGCAGAAGGAGGCCACCGACCGCGGCGAAGCCTTGTTCCGGTTGTCCCATACGGACTTCCTGACGGGCCTCGAGAACCGCCGGGCGATCGACAACAGGTTGAGGGATCTCTGGGGCGCCTGGCGGAAAAACGGCAGGCGCTTTGCCGTGGTGCTGGTCGACGTCGACTTTTTCAAGAGATACAACGACGGCTACGGTCACCAGCAGGGTGACCGCTGCCTCATGCTCGTCGCCGATGCGCTGAAGAGCTTGGCCGACAGTCGCGGCGTGTCGATCGGCCGCTACGGGGGAGAAGAGTTCATCCTCCTTGCCCATATGGAGGAAGAGGGCGAGCTCCAGGAACTGACCGAAACCATCAGGACGACCATCGAGGAACTGGGACTGCTCCATGAACAGCGGCGCGACGGCATGTCGACGGTGACTGTCAGCGTCGGAGCAGCCTTCACGAGGGACGAAGGTGGCTCCAAGGTCGAGAAGCTTGTCCACCAGGCGGACCGGGCTCTCTACAGTGCCAAGGCTGCCGGGCGCAACTGCATCCGGCTTTTCGATCCCGACGATCCGAACAACAGGGACGACAGCGAAAACATCGCTGCACTGCTCAAGATCGCCGTCGCGCAGGACCTCGTCTCGCTCGTCTACCAGCCGCTGCAGGACCTCTCGTCGGGTCGGGTGCAGGCGGTCGAGGCCTTGATGCGGCTGAAAATGCTCGACGGCACGAACATCCCGCCGAGCCTCTTCATCCTTGCTGCGGAACGGACCGGGGCGATCATCGAGCTTGGCAAGTGGGCGATCCTGCGCGTGTGCCAGGAGGTCCTGGCGCCCGGCCTGGCACAGGTGGCAAGCGTCAACGTCTCGCCGCTGCAACTGCGTGTGCCGGGCTTTGCCGATTTTGTTGCCCGCACCCTCCAGCAATGCGATGTCGCAGGCGACCGCCTCGCCCTCGAGATCACCGAAGGCCAGGACATGGAGTTCCATTCCAGTTCCCTTCGCTGCATCAGCGACCTGAAGGCGCTCGGCGTGAAGATCTGGCTGGACGATTTCGGTACCGGCTTTGCGGGTCTGTCCTGGCTGAGGCTGATCGATTTCGACTGCATCAAGATCGACAAGTCGTTCCTGCATGATTGCGATACGGCGGCGGGCCGCGCCATGCTGGAGGACATCATCGGGCTGATCCGCAATCGCGGCGCCGGCATTCTCGTGGAAGGGGTCGAGACCGAGGAGCAGCTTGCGCTGGTGAGGAAGCTGCATGTCGATCTCGTGCAGGGCTTTCATGTCGGTCACCCTGCGCCGGCCGGAGCCTTGACCCCGCTCGATCCAGCGCCGGCTGGCCCCGGCGCTCTTCTTAAGGTCGTCTCGGCGGGCTCCTGATCGCCGTGCTGGTTTGCCCTTGCCGGCGAACCGCCCTACAATGGGGGATGCGCCTCAGGTCCGATATCTTCGTGTCAGCTCTCATTCGCCGCGTCTTCGGGCTTGGCGGTTTCGCCGCCATCGAGAAGAAGGGCGCGGAGGAGGCCGGGGCGATCTTTATCCGCCAGCGCTTCCGCGACGGGCTGGAAACGCTCTATGCGCCCGCACCGCAGAACTTCTTTGCCGATGAAGACACCGGGCGCCGGTTCGAGATCAGGGCGGAAAGGGTCGAGGCGAACGAGGTGGCCGAGCTTCTGGCTCGGGAACTGCGCTTCGATCCGGATCTGTGGCTGGTCGAACTCGAAACCGATGACGTCTCCGACCTCTTTCAGGTTGTCGGCACACCGCCGGAGCCCTGAACCGCGCTAGCGGCCCCGGGCCAGATGACGTGGTGCGCTGCGCAGGCTCGACGAGGTGCGGATGAGGCGTGGCTGCTGCTCGTCACCGCGCGCTGTGGTAAGTGCCGGCTGCGCCATCGCATGGGTATAGCGGTCGGCGCGACGCCACGCCTCGATGCGCTGGCTGCATTGCTCCTCGTCCAGCGCGTCCCACAGCGCCTCGGCGCGCGTCCTGCCGTTTTCGTCCGCGCCAAGATGGTCATAAAGCCGCTGCAGCACGAAGATGGCGTCGGTCCGCTCCATGGCGAGCCCCCGCAGCGTCGTTGCGACCTGCTGGCCCGAGATGTCGAGCATGATCCTTTCGGCAAGCCAGGAACTGGCCGACAGCGCATCGGCAAGCACCGCCGCAAAGAGGCCGTTCTCCCGGTTGCGGGCGAAGCGGACGAGCAGCGCCGCCTGGATCAGGGAGAGTGTTCGCAGACCGAGCCTGTCGGTGGGGGGGCGGTCCAGATGGGCGGCGAGAGACCTGATCTGCTGGCGAAGAAGTTCCTCGCGCGCGAGCCGGTCGTTGTCGGCGGCGATTTCCGGAGGTGAAGCATCTGCCGCCTCCGCCTTGGGTGAGGCTTCACGCTGGTAGCGAAGCCCGACCAGCGCGTCGATCACCGTGGGCGACAGCGATTCGCGGCGCGCGATCGCGCGAGCATGCGCTTCCCCCTGGCTGCGCGCGATGGTGATGAGCGCCTCGTCCGAAAGGCACGGGGAGGAAACCAGGAAGGGAGCCGCAATGGCGATCGGCTGGCTGGCGATAAAGAAGGCGACGGGCGCCGGCACGGTGGTCGACTGTGACAGCGCGGCGACGGCGTCCCGGCGGGCAGGCTCTGACGAGGCGGCGAAAAGGGGCGTGAAAAGCTCGGCGAATTGTCGGAGTTCCGACCGCGACGGGCGCGGAAGGCTCTCGAAACTCGCCACCGTGGCCATCAGCACCACATCCTTCTTACGCACGGCCTGGGGCCTTTCAAGGTCGCGAAACTCGTTCGTCACGGGCAAACTCACATCGACGCAATACAACTGATGGTGCCGTGAAGCAGTCAGAACGGGGCAACCGGCCTGATGCCACATCGTACCTTGCCTTGGGAAAACTCTCCCTCCGGTGCCGCGCCGCTCACATCCGTCTTCGGGGCTTTCTGTGTGCCCGGCGTGTCCTTGGTTTAACCGGATGCTAACCCTGCGAGGGTTAACGCCGGGTGAAAACGCGCCGTTTTGATACGCCCCGTTATTTTCGCGGTAGCGATCGTCCCCTTGCGGGAAGGCCCCCCGGCCGAACCCCGGCCGAAACGCGACGGAGGGGGCGTCAGGGTTGAAACTTTGGCGGGGTCTGGGCGTTTTGCAGGTCGGACTGCCAGACATGCGCCCACAGCAACTGCTATATCATTGTTAATCCGCTGTTAACGATGCTCTGGCTCAATCCCCGCAAGTTCCCGGCGCGTGCTTGCCGGGTTTGAAGCACGGGATGGTCCGCGCAAATGCGTGTCGTAAGCCATCTCCTGCCCGGCCGTGGCGGAGTTGGCCGTCGCTGTTGAATGCCGTTGCGCGAGGATTTCGCGCACAGATGAGAAAGGCGCGGATGCCCGAAGTCTTGCTTCGGAAGGCGCCGGCCCCCGGACGGGGCAGGGTGAGATGATCCGTCTTCATCCGTCTCGAATTCCTTGAACGGAGGCGAGCATGGCAGAGATCGTCGTTTTGAACACATGGCGCAGCGAGAAGCGGCAGCGCCCGGAAATCAGGATCGGCAACCCGCGGGACGAAGCAAGCATCCTGCTCTTCACCGGCGTGCGATACGAGCGTTACGACCGCTTCGACGACCGGCGGGACGGGGGCGGCGAAAACCAGGCGGCGCGAGCCGACTGACCTGCGTGTGCCTGGGGAGAATTCCTCAGAACCGGCTCCGAGAACGCCATTCGAATGGTGCGCAGGTCGCACCGTCGAGAAACGCCGAGGCGATGGCGGAGAAGCTGCGCTGCGGTGTGAGGGCCCTGAGGACGACATAGCCTTCGGCCTGAAGCGTTTCGACCAGAATGGATTGCGTCGTCGCCTGCGGCAGGGCCTTGCGCAGCGCCGTCAGCTGCACCGGCGTTGCGATCACCAGGTCGAGCACGCCGCCCGTCGACGTGCGATCGTTGATGCTGAACACTTCGTTGGACGACTGGTCGTAGATGGCGACCGACCAGAAGGGGACCGCGCCGTTGGAAGCCGTCAGGCGCACCGGTGCGCGCGAGACGTCGAAGGCGCATACCGCCAGTTCCACGAAAGGATCGTCCTTCGCAAGTCCGGTCCGGTCGGGTTTTTCGCCCAGGCGGTAGAACCGGTGAATCTCGCCTTTCGCCAGCACCCGCGTGTAGGCGTCGCGCTCGCTGAAATCCGGCAGCAGCAGGATGATCACCAGATGCAGCAGCGCCGCGCCGACGAGGCCGGTGGCGATCGCGAAGATCACCTGCAGGGCAAATCGCCGGCCTGTTCTAGGCATTCCCGCACCCGATCTTTTCGATGCGCGGCATCTCCAGGTCTATGAGCCCGGAACTGCCGGCCGTCGGCGTATCGAAGAGCGTCAGCGTCAGGCGGAACGGTCGGGCCGCGGACACGGCGAGCCAGTTGAGTGGTTTCGCCCGGGAGGAGATCGTGATTTCGAAGCTGCCATCCTCGCGGCGCAGCACGTTCCTCGAGTTGAGCGCCATGGGCAGATCGGCAGCGACGGACGGTGGCGGCGCCCCCGGTGCGGCGGCAAACAGCGTCCAGAAACGCGCCTGCGGGGTCTGGCCGCTCAGCCGGTAGGAACAGCGTCCGGAAAGCCGTTCGCCGGTCGCGTCTTCGGCCGCGGTGAAGGTGAGCCCTTCCGCGCTGCCGTAGAGGAGCTTGCCGCCGTTGGCCCGGTGGGATTTGGCATAGGGATCGGCCTTTGCCGTCTGCACTTCGGGAAAAGCTTGCCATGGACCAAGCTTGATGGCTCCGAATCCGGCCGTGGCGTTGAGCGCGACGAGGGTGGACCAGATCCCGCCGCCGAAGGCGATGGCGAGGGCGATCGCAATGAGGAACGGAACACGGAACACAGGCTTGCTTCAACCCTCGGGATTAGCTGCGTCAGAGGGGTTAGCACTGATTCTGCCGGGGGGGAATGCAGTGCATCAGGAAAAACCGATATTGCAGCGGGGCTTTGCGCGCTACCGGGTCACATCCAGGCTGACGGGGGTGGCCGCGACGGATGGCCGGGACGCGTCGTCGGCGGCCGGGCCGACCATGCCGGCATCGGCCACCTTGGCGGGAAGGAGCGGGCTGGTGGACTTCAGCTTGGCGGCGATCTCCTTGAGGATGCGGGTCGACTCCGTTGACAGCGAACGCGGCCGGACAAGCGCCGGCAATGCCGGCTCGGCGCCATCCTTCTTTGCCACTTCGCTTCCCTTGTGGTCGCCGGTCGGCAGAGGGTTCTCGATCCCCGGGATCGCCCGCAGTTCGATCCCCTGGTGGGCATAATCCATCAGCGTCTTGAAGGTCATTGCCGGCAGCGAGCCGCCGGTCATGTTGTCCATGGAGGTAAAGTCGTCGTTGCCGAACCAGACGGCGGTCGTGTAGTTGCCGGTGAAGCCGATGAACCAGGCATCACGGTAACTCTGCGACGTGCCCGTCTTGCCCCCGGTGACGATCCCGCCGGCGAGCGCGGCGCGGCGCGCCGTTCCGATCACCGGGATCTGCGTGAGGATGCGGTTCATGGAGGACGTCGCCTGCTCGGAGAGTACGCGCTGCGGCGGCGGCTCGTCGCGGTTGAAGTCGTAGAGAACCTCGCCGCCATAACCGAGAACCTGTTCGATGCCGTGGCGCCGGGGCTGGACCCCGCCGGCGGGCATCACCGCATAGGCGGTCGCCTGGTCGAGCACCGTCACCTCGGAGGTTCCGAGCGGGATCGTCTTGTCGCTCCTGAGCGGCGTTTCGACGCCCATGGCCTTGGCGGTCTTGACGATGACCTCTGTGCCGAGGTGATCCTTGGCAAGCCTCACCGGCACGGTGTTGAGCGACTGCGCCATGGCCGACAGCAGCGTGACCCGTCCCTTGTAGGAGCGGCCGTAGTTCTGCGGCGACCAGCCCCGCCAGGTGATCGGCGCGTCCGAGATCACCGATTCGGGCGTGAAGCCGTGCTCCATCGCGGCGGAATAGGTATAGAGCTTGAAGGACGAACCGGGCTGGCGAAGCGCCTTGCTGGCGCGGTTGAACTGGCTTTCGCCATAGTCGCGGCCGCCGACCATGGCGCGTACGGCCCCGCCGTTCTCGATCATCACGAGCGCGCCCTGCTTGACCTTGTAGCTTTCGCCATACTCCCGCAGGTTGGTTTCGACGGCGGTTTCGGCCGCCTGTTGCAGGCCCATGTCGATCGTCGTGCGCACGATCACCGAATGGTCGCGGAACTTGCCTGCGGTGGCCAGCCGCTGGACCTCGTCGAACGCCCAGTCGAGGAAATAATCGGGCGCCTGCGCGTCGGCCCTGTCCACCGCCGTCGCCGGGGTGCGGCGTGCGGCGATCACCTGGCCCTCGGTCATCAGCCCGCTCTGCACGAGGTTCGAGAGCACCTCGTTGGCGCGCGCGCGTGCGGCCGGCAGGTTCACATGCGGCGCGTATTTGGCGGGCGCCTTGAAGAGGCCGGCGAGCATGGCCGATTCCGCGAGGTTCACCTCGGTGATGTTCTTGCCGAAATAGAACTGCGCCGCCGCCGCCGCCCCGAAGGTGCCGCCGCCCATGTAGGCGCGGTCGAGGTAAAGCGACAGGATCTCCTTCTTCGAGAGGTTCGCCTCGAGCCAGAGCGCAAGGAAGGCTTCCTTGATCTTGCGTTCGATGGAGCGCTCGTTGGTGAGGAAGAGGTTCTTGGCAAGCTGCTGGGTGAGCGTGGAGCCGCCCTGCACGACGCCGCCCGCCTTGGCATTCTCGGTCATGGCGCGGGCGAGGCCGAAGAAGTCGATGCCGAAATGATCGAAGAAGCGCCGGTCCTCGGTTGCGAGCACCGACTTGATGAGGTGGTCGGGCAGCTGGTCGATCGGCACGGAATCCTCGTGGATGATGCCGCGATGGCCGATCGTGTTGCCGTAGCGGTCGAGGAAGGTGACGGCGAAGTCGACGCGGTTGCGCCAGTCGTCGTGGGTTTCCTCGAAGGCAGGCTGGGCAAGCGCCAGGAGCACCACGAAACCGGCAGTGCCGAGCGTCATGGCCTCGCCGGCGAGCTCGAAACCGAGCCGTTTCCAGCCCCGCACGCGGAAGCGCCGGAAGAAGATGGTGATCTCTTCCCAGGTTTCGCCAAGCTTGAAGCCGAGGTTCCAGACCGTCGAATCGATCCAGGAATCGATGCGCAGCAACAGGTGACGCTTCTTGAGCGGCCGCTCGTCGGATGACTTTGGCTCGTCCTGCACCTTGGACTTCCCCAACCCTTTTTGATGAGATGTGCTTGACGTAGAGACCGTGAGGGGTCAAAGGCATGAGCCTCTCACCGTTATTCAGCAATAGCTGACAAATGGTTTAAGCGCGATGGCCAAATCGCAACACTCTAAGGGTGATGAACGGCATTTGTTCCGCCCTGCCGCAAATGTGATCCTGGGAATGACGGACGAACCTTTCTGGAAGAGGAAGCGGCTTGACGAGCTAAACAGCCAGGAATGGGAAAGCCTGTGCGACGGCTGCGGGTTATGCTGCCTCAACAAGCTGGAGGACTGGGATACCGGCGAGGTGGTCTTCACCTCCGTGGCATGCCGGCTGCTGGACGGGGAGAGCTGTCGCTGCAGCGACTACGAGAACCGCCAGGCCACCATTCCCGACTGTATCCAGCTGACGCCGGAAACGGTGCGGGAGATCGCCTGGCTGCCGCCGACCTGCGGCTACCGTCTGGTGCGCGACGGGGAGGATCTCTATTGGTGGCATCCGCTCGTCTCCGGGGACCCCGAGACCGTTCATCTTGCAGGCATCTCCGCCCGTGGCCGCACCGTGAGCGAGAACGACGTGGATGTGGAGGACTTCGAGGATTATCTCGTCGACTGGCCGCTGACTGTTGGCAGAGATGTGATCTAGCGCAAGTTGTACGACCGTTGCTGATAGTATAGCGTCCATTCGTGCCGCCCGTTACGGGAAGGCATGACTATCTCCTGTCGGTTCGGCACAACCATGGCTTCAGAGAATTCTTTGACAGACCGCCTTTACGAGGCGGCACTGGTTCCCGAACTATGGGCGGAAACCTGCGAAATGCTCGCCTCGACTGTCGCGGCGGACAGTTCGACGATATTCACGGTGGACCACCACGGAAGCCACCGTTACGTGACCACCCCGAATTTTGCGGAGGGTTTCGAAGCCTTCGCCCGCAGCGAGCACCGGTTGAACAATGTGAGGGCGACACGGGCCCTTGAGCGCTCGCCCTTTTCCTTCGCGCGCGACATCGACATCCTGACCCCGGAAGAATATGCCGCGGATCCGATCCGGCCCTTGTACCTGGAGCCGCATGGCTTGAAGTGGGAAGCCGGATATCTGTTCCAGGAACCGAGCGGCCATACCATAGCGATCGTCCTCGGGCGCGGTCCCGGACGGGCGCATTTCAGCGACGCCGAGCTTGCGACACTCGACGGGCTGAAGCCCGACATCGCCAGGGCCGCCTACATGTCGTCGCGCTTGTCCTTCATGGCGGCCCGCTCGATGACCGAGGCGCTGTCGATGCTCGGCCTGCCGGCGGCGGTGGTCGGCGAGGGCGGCCAGGCGCTGGCGATGAACCGTGAGATGGAGATTTTGAGCCCGCGCATCCGCAGCGGTGCTGCGGACCGCATCATCCTCGACACGCCCGGTGCCCAGTCGTTGCTGAACGACGCCCTCCAGCGCTACAGGGACCGCGCGGTGCCGGTTGTGCAGTCCCTGCCAATGCCTCCCCGCCAGGGAACGCCGCCGCTGATCCTGCATCTTCTGCCCGTCCGCCGCGCCGCGCGCGACATCTTCTCGCGCGCCGCTGCCGTGCTGGCGGTGACCGAAGTGGGCCAGGTGGGCCCGCCGGACCTGCGGGTTCTGTGCGGGTTGTTCGACCTCACCCCGGCGCAGGCGCGCGTGGCCCGGGCGCTGGCGATGGCCCAGACCCCGGAAATGGTCGCGGCCTCGCTCGGCATATCGCTGGAGACGGCTCGCTCCCACCTCAAGAAGATCATGCAGAAGACCGGCACGACCCGTCAGGCCGAGCTGGTGCTGCTGCTCTCGGGTCTGCGTGTGCCGGTTGCCGGCGGTGCGGGCATGCCCTGATGGCCGCGGCGCGCGGTCGAGCATGACACTCTGAACCCATCCTTTCGCGCCGGCCAGGGCGCCCCTGCGGATTCCGGGCAGAGACCCCTTGACCTTCCCACGATGGGAACCTCCACATAGGGATCGATATTGGAGATCGACCCATGGAACAGACAGTCAAGCCGATCCGCAAGGCCGAGCCCTTGACCATTCCCGTGGAAGGGATGACCTGCGCGTCCTGCGTGCGCCGGGTGGAAAACGCCGCCGCCAAGGTGCCGGGCGTCGAGCGCAGCGCCGTCAATTTCGCGACCAAAAAGCTCACGGTCGAAGCGGCCGAGGGGTTTTCGCCCGACGATCTGGAAAAGGCGATCCGCAAGGTCGGCTACGAGATCCCGGCCGGCGCCATGCAGCAGGCCCTGCGCGAGGCGGGCATGGCCAGGCCCGCTCCGGCGCATCCCGGACAGCCGCATCACCATGGCGCCGCCGTTGGCGACCATGCCGCCCATGACCATGCCGCCCATGATTCCGGCAACCACGATCAGGACAACCACGATCACGCGGCCCATGCCGGCGCGCATGATCACATGCACATGCATGCTGGCGAGGAGGGGGCGCTGAAGCGCGACCTTGCGATCGCCTTCGTATTGACGCTGCCGCTCTTCGTGCTGGAAATGACCAGCCACGCCTACGATCCGTTCCATCACTGGCTGATGGGCGTCATCGGCACGCAGACGCTTTATTACATCTATTTCGTGCTGGCGACGGCGGTCATCTTCGGGCCCGGCTTTCGTTTCCTGAGGATCGGCCTGCCGGCGCTCCTGCGCGGCGCCCCGGAGATGAATTCGCTGGTGGCCGTCGGCGTCCTGGCAGCCTACGGCTATTCGCTGGTCACCACCTTTGCGCCGCAGCTGGTGCCGGAAAGCGCCCGCTACGTCTATTACGAGGCGGCAACCGTCATCGTCACGCTGATCCTGTTCGGCCGGCTGCTCGAGGCGCGCGCCACCGGCCGTACCGGCGAGGCGATCAAGAAGCTCGCCGGCCTGCAGGCGAAGACTGCCCGCGTCGAGCGCGACGGCGGGACTGTCGATATCCCCGCGGCAGACGTGGTGGTGGGCGACATCCTCGTCATCCGCCCCGGCGAGCGCATTCCGGTCGACGGTACCGTCATCGACGGGGCCTCCAATGTCGATGAATCGATGATATCGGGCGAACCGCTGCCGGTCGAAAAGGCAGCCGGCGCCACGGTGGTCGGCGGTACGATCAACAGGACCGGCTCCTTCCGCTTCAGGGCCGACAAGGTCGGCCGCGATACGATGCTTGCGCAGATCATTCGCATGGTTGAACAGGCGCAGGGTTCCAAGCTGCCGATCCAGACGCTGGTGGACCGGGTGACCGCCTGGTTCGTTCCCGCCGTGATCGCACTGGCCGTTCTCACCTTCGCCGTCTGGTTCTTCTTCGGCCCCGAGCCGGCGCTCACCCACGCCCTTGTCAGCGCCGTCGCGGTGCTGATCATCGCCTGCCCCTGCGCCATGGGCCTTGCGGTGCCGACCTCGATCGTCGTCGGCGGCGGGCGGGCGGCCGATTTCGGCGTCCTATTCCGCAAGGGCGAGGCGCTGCAGGAACTGCGCAACGTCGAGGTGGTTGTGGTCGACAAGACCGGCACGGTGACCAAGGGCCGGCCGGAACTGACCGACCTGGTGACGGCGCAGGGTTTTGCCGAGGACGATGTGCTGAAGCTGGTGGCAGCCGTCGAAGCCCATTCGGAACATCCGATCGCCGAAGCGATCGTCAAGTCGGCCGAGGCGCGCGGCATTGTGGTGCCCAGGGCGGAGAATTTCGCATCGGTCACCGGTTACGGCATCGAGGCGCTGGTCGACGGTCGCAGGGTGTCCGTCGGCGCCGACCGCTTCATGCAGAAGCTCGGGCTTGCCGTGGACGTCTTCGCGCAGGCGGCAGGCCGGTTGGGCGACGAGGGCAAGACGCCGCTTTACGCTGCAATTGACGGCCGGCTGGCGGCGGTGATCGCCGTTGCCGATCCGCTGAAGCCCACAAGCCGCGAGGCGATCGAGGCGCTTCGGGCAAGGGGCGTCGAGGTGGTGATGGTCACGGGCGACAACCGCCGCACGGCCGAAGCGATCGCCGCCCAGGTCGGCATTGCCCGCGTGGTCGCCGAGGTTCTGCCGGAAGGCAAGGTCGCCGCCATCCACGACCTGCGATCGGGCGGCCGCAGGATCGCCTTTGTGGGCGACGGCATCAACGACGCGCCCGCGCTTGCCGAAGCCGATGTGGGCCTCGCCATTGGCACGGGAACCGACGTGGCGATCGAAAGCGCCGATGTGGTCCTGGTGGGAGGCGAACTGACCGGTGTGGTGTCGGCCATCGACATCAGCCGGGCGACGATGAGAAACATAAGGCAGAATCTCTTCTGGGCCTTTGGCTACAACGTGGCGCTCATTCCCGTCGCTGCCGGCGCGCTTTACCCGGCCTTCGGGCTGACCCTGTCGCCGATGCTGGGTGCCGGGGCCATGGCCCTGTCGAGCGTCTTCGTGCTCGGCAACGCGTTGCGCCTGCGGGCCGCAAAGATAGGAGTTTCGCGATGAACATCGGCCAGGCATCGAACGCGTCCGGCGTTTCCGCCAAGATGATCCGCTACTACGAGGACATCGGGCTGATCCGCCCCATGGGACGCACCGGCAACAATTACCGCGTCTATGGCGACGAGGAGGTGCATGTGCTGCGGTTCATCAAGCGGGCCCGCTCCCTCGGCTTTTCGCTGGGGGAAACCGAAACGCTGCTGAGGCTGTGGCAGGACAAGGACCGCGAGAGCGCGGCGGTCAAGGAGGTGGCGACCGCCCACGTTGCCGATCTCGAACGCCGCATCGCAGAGATGCAGGGGATGGTCAAGACGCTCAAGCATCTGGCCCATTGCTGCGGCGGTGACAATCGCCCCGATTGCCCGATCCTCGACGATCTTGCCGGCGAGGCGCCGGCAATGGCCGGGGAAAAGGCCTGAGACATCGCCGGGGCCATGTGGTCGCGGCGACCTGTGCAGACAAACGACGAACATGGAGACTGGAATGACTGCTGTATTCACCGTGCCGGACATGACCTGCGGCCATTGCGAGAAGACCGTCCGTAACGCTCTCGCCGAAGCGGTGCCGAACAGCGCCGTCACCATCGACCTTGCCTCGCGGCGGGTCACGGTCGAGGGTGATGCGGCGCGGGCACAGGAAGCGATCCGTGAGGCGGGATACTCGCCGGAACAGGTACCGGCGTAATTGGCGCCGGCTTCCGGTCCAGGATCTGGTCCGGAAGCGGCTGCTACGGGTAGCTGCGGCTGCCGGACAGCATTGTGACCAGCTGGCGTTCATTGCGCACGCCATGGCTGAAGAGATTGATGAGGTCGGAGGCGATCTGGCCCGCCCGGTCGGTGTTCTTTGCGATGCCGCGCCGCTCGCAGATGTCGTCGAAAACCCTTTGGAGCATCCGCAGTTCGGAAGGCTCCATGGCCGCAGCGAGGGACGTATGTTTCTCTAGCATATCACCGACGTAATCGATTGTTCCGCCACGTTCCAGCCCCGATCCGTTTGGACCTGGCCTATCTTTCCTGCTCCGGAGGGATGGGGACCAGCATCGCCTTGAGCTCCCCCCCATCCTTGACACCGAACAGATACCAGTTGACCAGCTCGCGAGCGATGGCCTGCGCATCAGGGTGGTCGATCGCCAGTCCCCGCTCGGCGCACGCCTCGTTCAGAACCTGGCGCAGGAAGGTGAGATCCTGCGGCTCCAGCGCGTCGTAGGAAGAAAATACCATTCAGCCCAACCCCAAATGGATCATGAAATGGCTGGGCTTCGACAACCACCGCCAGCGATCTTTGTAGCACGGATCTTTGTATCGTCCAGCATATTCGTAATTGCGCATATACGGGAACAGCACGTTCACGAACGGCGGAGATTCCCAGGATTGAGGGCAGCCGACCGCGTCAGCGGCTCGGCTTGCGGCTCGACAGGATGGTCTCCAGTTCGCGCGCGTCCTGGACACCCAGCTGGAAGAGATCGATGAGATCGGCTGCCAGGTTGCTGGCTGCGGGGGTGTTCTTCTCGAGCCCGCGCTGGCGGCACAAGTCGTCGAATATGTCTTGCAGCATCGCGAGGTCTTCCAACCTGAGGGTCGACCCGGAGACGGAGTGAGCAAGCATGGCCTGACCTCACCTTTGATAAGCAGGGGACTAACCCAAGGTTGGCCTGTTTTGGACGCTTTGCAATAAAAAATATGGTGAAAGGGCAAAAAAGATCTCGCCCCAGGCATTGCCTGGAGGGCGCTCGGAGCGACCCGAGAGGGACCGCCGGGCATTCGCGCAGGCGGTCCCCATGATGTCAGGCGGCCATTGCGGCCGTGCGATCCTTAGAACTTCACGCCGATGCCGGCATTGACGACATGCTGCCGGAGGTCGACGTCGAGACCGCCGATATCGCCGTCCCTGTAGTCGTTGTAGCGGTATTCGACACGGGCGAAGACATTGTCGGTGATGGCGTAGTCGAGGCCCCCGCCGACCGTCCAGCCGTGGATGGTGTCGTCGTCGTCGATCGGGCTGTCAGCGTGGGTTCTGGTCATGGTCCAGCCACCGGCTGCGTAGAGCAGGGCGCGGTCGAAGGCGAAACCGACACGGCCACGGATGCCGCCGGCGAAGCCGGTATCCACGTCGACGCCGCCGACATCCTGCTCGTTCCAGTCGTAGTTCAGGTCGCCTTCGATACCGGCCACGAAGCCGCTCGACAGCTGCCAGTTATAGCCCACGAACCCGCCGAAGCGGCCACCGTCGAAATTCTCGTCAAAGGGGCCGATGTCGCCGTCAGCCCAGCCGTAGCCGCCGTGCAGACCGACATAGGGGCCTGCCCAGGTGAAGACCGGCATCACCGCTTCGGGAGCGGCCGGAACGGTTTCAACCGCATCCGCGGCGAATGCAACGGAAGAGACGGTCATTGCGGCCGACGCTGCGAGAATGAACAAACCCTTCATGGATATTCCTCCGGTTGAGTAACGATGAAGATTCTAGTGCGTCGCGGCTAGAAAGCTGTAGCTAAATTACAACAACGACATCAAAGCGAGCGGTGGTTCCAAGCTGTTGATCCGGAATGATAATTATCTTACGTCTTTCTCCTGGCCTTGGCTGCGGCCGGGATTTCAGCGTGTTTTCGGGTCCTGGAAGAGGGTAATGCGGTATGCCGCGAAAGGCTGGCAGGAGTTCGCACTCGGAGATTCGAGGCGCCCCGGGAGTGATTCTCGCGCTGATCTCGGCGGGGGTCGGGCTTCACGCCTTCAACCAGTTTTCGATCGTCGCGGCCTTGCCGGGGGCGGCAAGGGAGATCGGCGGCGCCGACATCTTCAGCTGGGCCTACACCCTCTATTTCCTCGGATCGATCGGCGGCGGCACCGCAGCCGCGTCCCTGCGCGACCGCTTCGGCGCCCGTGCGGTCCTGCTCCTGTCCACGGCGGTCTTTGCCGGCGGCGCGCTCCTGGCGCTCGCCGCGCCGGCATTTTCCTTTATCCTCGCCGCGCGGCTGCTGCAGGGGATCGCCGACGGGCTGATCGTCGCGGTCTGCTATAGCCTCATCCCCGCCAACTTCCCGCCCCACCGGGTCGCCGCAGTGTTTGCGATCGAGGCGATCGTCTGGGCGGCGGGGGCGATCGCCGGGCCGCTCGCCGGTGGTCTTTTGACGGAAGCCTATTCCTGGCGCGCCTCGTTCC
>JAEYXI010000206.1 GCA_023428515.1 Pseudomonadota bacterium
GTGGGTGCTCTGTTCCTTCAGGCTGTCGGTGAATTCCTCGACATTGCCGACGATGTTCTGGATCTTCTGGCGGTCGACTGAATTCAGCAGGTCTTCCGCCGCCTTCAGCGTGCCGTCGAGCTTGCCCGAAACACCCGCCAGTTCCTCGGAGAGCGCCGAGACGCTCGACAGGAACTTGTCGATCCCGTCGGCATTCGCCGCCAGCGCATCCGAGAATTTCTGCGCATTCTCAGCCGTCTTGGTCAGCGGCCCGCGTACGTCGCGCGTAAACCCTTCGAGGTCGGAGAGCACGTTGTCGGCGCGCTTGAAGATGTCCTGCGCCGTCTGCAAAAGGTTCGTCACCGCCGAGGGATTGGCGGTGATCTCCGCGACCGTCTCGTCGCGCTCGGCCTCGTCCAGCAGGTTGGGCTCCCTGAGATCCGCGCCCTTCAGCTCGATGTTCGACTGTCCCGTCAGGCCGGCGATGCCGATATCGGCCTGCGTCGATTTGGTGATCGGCGTCAGCCGGTCGATCTCCGCGTCGGCGATGGCGACCGTCGGGTTGAGCACGTCGATATAGACGCGCCGGACATCGCCCACCCTGACGCCGTTGAACAGCACTGCGCTGCCGCGTCCCAGCCCCGAGGCCGAGCCGGGGATGCGCACGCGCAACATGGCGGTCTCGCCGCGGTCGCCGATGGCGGCCGTCCAGTAGACGAAGAGGAAAGCGGCGACGATCGCGATCAGCGTGAAGATGCCGACGATGACGTAATTGGCTCTGGTTTCCATTCCGGCCCTTGTTTTTCCTCCGGCCCCTCAGCCCGGTTCTTTCATCCTATGCGCGTCCGGCAAGGTCGAGTTGGCGCGCCCGCTTGCCCCGGAAATACGACTTCACCCACGGCTCCTCGCTGGCCAGCATGTCCTCGATCGTGCCTTCCACCAGCACCTTCTTCTTGCCCAGCACCGCAACGCGGTCGCAGGTCGAGAACAGGCTGTCGAGGTCGTGGGTGACCATGTAGACGGTGAGGCCCATCGTGTCGCGCATCTTGACGACGAGCTCGTCGAACTCGGCCGCGCCGATCGGGTCGAGGCCCGATGTCGGTTCGTCGAGGAACACGATATCCGGGTCGAGCGACAGCGCCCTGGCAAGCGCCGCGCGCTTGATCATGCCGCCGGAAAGCTCGCTCGGATATTTGCGCGCCGCATCGGGCGGCAGGCCGACCAGTTCGATCTTGAGCAGCGCCAGCTCGTTCATGAGCGACTGCGGCAGGTCGAGATACTCCCGCATCGGCACCTGTATGTTCTCCATCACGGTCAGCGCCGAGAACAGCGCGCCGTGCTGGAACAGCACGCCGACCCGCATGTCGAGCCTCAGCCGCTCCGCCTCGCTCGCCTTGTCGAGGTCGACGCCAAACAGCTTGATCGTGCCGGACCGCTTCTTGTTGAGGCCGAGCACGGTGCGCAGGAGCACCGACTTGCCCGCGCCGGATGCGCCCACGAAACCCAGGATTTCGCCCCGCATTACGTCGAGCGACAGCTTCTCCAGCACGACATTGTCGCCGAAGGCGACCGTCACGTCGCGCACCGACAGCACGACCTCCGAGCCGGCTTTGGCCGGCTGGTCGTTGCGCATCTCGATATCGGCCGCCTCGCTCATCCCGCGCACCCTAGAAGTCGATCGCCGCGTAGAATATGGCGAAGGCGCCGTCGAGGATGATCACCACGAAGATCGACTTCACCACCGACGCCGTGACGTGCTGCCCGAGCGATTCGGCACTGCCGCCGACCTTCAGCCCCTCCACCGCGCCGATGATGCCGATGATCAGCGCCATGAAAGGCGCCTTGATCAGGCCCGCGAAAATGGTCGACACGTCGATGGCGATCCGCAGGCGGTCGATGAACTGAATTGGCGCTATGTCGGAGTAGAACCACGAGACGACGATGCCGCCACCGAGCGCCGCGAAATTGGCGAGGATCGTGAGGCACGGCAGCGCCACGACCAGCGCGACCAGCCGCGGAAACACCAGCACGCCGACCGGGTTGAGCCCGATCACGGTCAGCGCGTCCACCTCCTCGCGCATCTTCATCGAGCCGATCTCGGCGGTGATCGCACTGCCCGAGCGTCCGGCGATCATGATCGCCGTCATCAGCACGCCGAGTTCGCGCAGCACCAGGATGCCCACCAGGTCGACGACGAAGATGTCGGCGCCGAAATAGGAAAGCTGGTAAGCGCCCTGCTGTGCGACGATGGCGCCGACGATCGCCGACATCAGCACCACCACAGGGATAGCCCCGACCCCCATGCGGTCGATCTGCGAGAAGATCGCCGCCATGTTGATGCTGTGGCCGCGGCCGAGCTTCATCTGCCCGCCGCGTATGGTGGCGCCCAAAATGTTCATCGCGGCGAGGAAATCGTCGCGCATCTCGTAGACGCGCTCGCCGATCTTGGCGAGGATCAGGATAACGACGTTCGTCCGGCCTTCCGCGCGGTCGTCGCCTTTTTTCGAGGCGGCGTCGCCCACCGCGCCGAGCAATATCTCCGATATCTGGTTCTGCCCGTCGATGCGGGTCTCCAGGCCCTTGGCTCGCGCCGACGACAGCAGGCGTTCGATCAGCCAGGCGCCGGCCGTGTCCATCCGGCCCACCTCTGAGATATCGACCACCAGCGTATGATGTCCGTTGTGCCCCGGAATGGCGCGCATCGCCTTGTCCACCTCCGCGACCCGCCGTGTCGTCCAATTGCCTGCCAGCCGGCAGGTCAGCACGTCGCCTTCGACGCTGCTTTCCACCCGCGGATCGAGGTCCGACGTCTCGCCGCTCGCCGTCCCCGCTTTCCGTTTGGCGTTGATAAGCATGATGAATCGTCTTAACCCGTCGCATCACGGCTGTCGAATTGACGGCAACGCCTTCGGGCCGTTCCGGAGCAGATTAAAGATGAACCGTGTCCTTTCGGTCGTCGAGGAAAAATTTCCTATAGCCGGAACCTTCACCATCTCGCGGGGGTCGAAGACCGAGGCCGAGGTCATCACCTGCACGATTCGCCAGGGCGAAAACGTCGGCCGCGGCGAATGCGTTCCCTACCGCCGTTACGGCGAGACGGTTGCCGGCGTGCGTACCGAGATCGAGGCCGCAGCGAGCGCGATCTCCGGCGGAATCTCCCGGCTTGAGTTGCTCAACGTCATGAAAGCAGGCGCAGCGCGCAACGCCGTCGACTGCGCGCTCTGGGATCTCGAGGCGAAGCGCGCAGGCATCCGCGTCGCCGAAACGCTCGGCATCACCTCGCCCGCGCCGCTCGAGACCGCCTATACGCTCTCCCTCGCCTCGCCAGACGCGATGGCCGCGCAGGCCCATGAGAACGCCGCGCGGCCGCTGCTGAAGGTGAAGATCGGCGGCGACGGCGACATCGACCGCATCCGCGCGGTGCGTGACGCCGCCCCGAACAGCCGGCTGATTCTCGACGCCAACGAGGGCTGGACCGAGGACAATGTCCGCGAAAATCTCGCCGCCGCGGCGGAACTCGGCGTCGCGCTGGTCGAGCAGCCCCTGCCCGCCGGCAAGGACGCCATTCTCGCTCGCATCGAGCGTCCCGTGCCCGTCTGCGCCGACGAGAGCGTACACACCGCCGACGGGCTGGAGAAACTCGTTGGCCTCTACGACGCGATCAACATCAAGCTGGACAAGACAGGCGGGCTCACCGCAGCGCTCGAACTGCGCGACCGCGCCAGGGAACTCGGCTTCTCCATCATGGTCGGGTGCATGGTCGGCACCTCGCTCGCCATGGCGCCGGCCGTCCTGCTCGCCCAGGGCGCCGATTTCGTCGACCTCGACGGCCCGCTGCTCCTGGCGCGCGACCGCGAGCCCGGCCTCATATATCGGGGATCGCTGGTGTCTCCGCCCGAGCCTGGCTTGTGGGGCTAGTTCCGGCCGCAACGATCAGCCCCAAGCCCACCACCGCGATCCCCGCCATCACATAAAACCCGTCGCCGCCGAGCCGCTCGGAGAGCGGCCCGCACGCCAGCGTCCCCACGCCGGTGGAAAAACCGTTGGCGAAATAGGCGATACCCTGCGCAGCCCCGGTGCGCTCCTCCGGCACCGTCTCCCCGATCATCTTCTGCAGGCCGATCAAAAGCAGCCCGGTCGACAGCGCATGCAGCGTCTGCACCATGAAGAACCCGGGCACGCCGAACCCCAGCGGCTCGATCACCGGAAAGGCGATCCAGCGCAGGATCGCCGCCACGCCCGCGATCATCAGAACCCTGTTTGCCGAGATCGCGCCGAACACGCGGTTGAACATCAGGAATACGCAGACTTCCGCCACCACCGACCAGGCCCAGAGGAAGCCGATCGTAGAATCGCTGATGCCGATGTCCTTCCAATAGATCGACGCGAAGCCGTAGAGCAGCCCGTGGCTGGCGACGATCACGCCGGTGCCGGCGACGAAGAACAGGAAGTAGCGGTTGAAGAGGCTTGGCCCCACCGTCTGCAGTTCCGATGCCGACAGCGGCGAGGCGACGCGCGGCCGGCCCATGCGCGGCGTGATCAGCGCCGCCGCCAGCGCCGCGAACAGCCCGAACGCGATCATGAAGGGCACAGCGTCGGCGCTCGTCGCGGCAAGGATGATCCCGCCGAAGAAGTTGCCGGCGAGGAAGGTGAGCGAGCCCCAGATTCGCATCCTGGGGTAGTTCGAGCCGAAGCGCCTCACGCCCGACAGCGCCAGCGAATCCGCCAGCGGCGATTGCGGCGTCCAGAAGATGTTGATCGCCAGCGTCACCGCCAGGACCACCGCGTAGGTCGGCGAGAGGAAATAGCCGAGCGACAGCAGGAATGCGGCCACCGAGATCGCGATCAGCACATTCGCCCGGTCCCTTGCCCGGTCCGCCATGCTTGAGATGATCGGCGTCGTGACGACGCGCAGGAAGATCGGCGCGGAGAGGATGATCGCAATCTCCTCCGGCCCGAAACCCTTGGCCGCCAGCCAGAGCGGAAAATACGGAACGTTGACGCCGAGCGACAGGAACACCGCCGCGAAGATCAGCGACATCCTGAGTTCGAAATGGCGGGGCTTGACGAGTTGTTCAGGCTGGAGCGGCGGCAAAGACATGGAGGACGGAGGGTCCGGCTGGCGCTGCTCGGACCGTGCGCCGAGAGTCGAGCCCCCTTACCACGCTCGTTTTGCCGGCGAAACTGGCTGGACCAACCGATACCGGAGGCGGCTCGGGCAGCCCGGCGAAGCCGAGCGCGCCGAGCTTGGCTGCATGGCGGTCGGCCGCCCGTTCGGGCCGGCGCCGCTGTGAATCGGGATCGGAGCGGCGCAAGGCCGCTTTGCCGTTTCCAGGCATTGCAGGAACCCTCAGGCGGCTTCGACTGACCGTTCGACGAGCCGTGCGTCGATCGCCACCGGCACCAGCCTGTCCGGCGCCAGCGCCGGCGTGGCCTGTATGAACGGCCAGTGGATGATCTCCATGCGGCCGTCGAAATGCTCGACCACCGCCGTGCAGCTTTCCACCCAGTCGCCGGTGTTGATGTATCGCACGTCGCCGAACGTCTCCATCGCCGCATGGTGGATGTGGCCGCAGATGACGCCGTCCACTTCGGTGCGCCTCGCTTCCTCGGTCAGCACTTCCTGGAACGAGCCGATGAAGTTCACCGCCTGCTTCACCTTCACCTTGGCCCACGAGGAGAACGACCAGTAAGGCAGGCCCATCGCGCGGCGCACCCGCGTCACCGCCCGGTTTGCGAACATGGCGAGTTCGTAGGCGCGGTCGCCGAGATAGGCGAGCCAGCGCACGTTCATCACCACCGTGTCGAAC
>JAEYXI010000229.1 GCA_023428515.1 Pseudomonadota bacterium
AACGCCGCGCCCCTCGTCGGGCCCACCCCCGCCGCCGCGGCCGACCGGGGCGCGACGATCCGCACTCGTGCCAAGGTGGCGCAAGCGCGCCGCGAAGGCGACCATTGGGTCGTCACCGTCGAGGATCTCCGCGACGGTCACGTCGAGGAGGTGAGGGCGCGCCTGATCGTCAACGCTGCGGGCCCGTGGGTCGATCATGTGCTTGCCGCCGCGCTCGGCCAGAACGATGTACGCAACGTCCGCCTCGTGCAGGGCAGCCACATCGTCGTGCGCAAGAAATTCGACGATCCGCGCGCCTATTTCTTCCAGAACAATGACGGCCGCATCATCTTCGCCATTCCCTACGAGGAAGAGTTCACGCTGATCGGCACCACCGACCGGGACTATTCCGGAGAGCCCCACGACGCGAAGATCAGCGACGAGGAGACGAAATATCTCTGCGCCGCCGCGAGCGAATATTTCGCCGTGCCGGTGAAGCCGGAGGACATCGTCTGGACCTATTCTGGTGTGCGCCCGCTCTATGACGACGGCGCGTCGAAGGCGCAGGAGGCGACTCGCGACTACGTGCTGAAAGCCGAGCAGCCGCAGGGCGGTCCGCCTGTCATCAATGTCTTCGGCGGCAAGATCACGACCTATCGTCGCCTCTCCGAGCACATGCTGGAGAAGATCGAACATTTCCTCGGCAAGAAGGGAAAATCCTGGACGGCGAACGCGCCACTTCCGGGCGGCGATTTCCCGGCGACGGGCTTCGACGCGCAGGTCGCGAAACTGAAGGCCGACTATGCCTTCCTCGATCTCCGCCTCGCGCGCCGCATGACCCGTCTCTATGGGACGCGGGCGAAGGTCCTGCTCGGCCTCGCGAAGTCCGAGGCCGATCTCGGCCAGAAATTCGGGCCGGACCTCTATGAAGCTGAAGTGCGCTACCTGATCGATCACGAATGGGCTGTGACGGCGGAAGACGTGCTGTGGCGCAGGACCAAGCGCGGGCTCACGCTCTCGCGCGAGGAGGCGGCTGCGCTCGACGAATACATGAAGGGCCGCAAGCCGGGCTTGCAGAACGCGGCGGCGGAATAGAAGCTGGGGCAGTCCGCAGGCCGTGCCTTCGGACGACGACGCTCCGGGACAGCGAAGCAAGAGTACAAGCCTGGGAGGAGGCGGAATGCTCGAACTGCGGAATGTCACGAAGACGGTATCCGGCGTGGATCACATCCGCGACGTGTCGCTGACGCTTCGCCATGGCTCGCTGAACGTGCTTCTCGGGCCGACGCTGTCGGGCAAGACCAGCCTGATGCGCCTGATGGCGGGGCTGGACGCGCCGACCTCGGGCTCGGTCTGGTTCGATGGTGCCGACGTCACCGGCGTGCCGGTGCAGAAGCGCAACGTCGCCATGGTCTACCAGCAGTTCATCAACTACCCGGCGATGACGGTCTACGAGAACATTGCCTCGCCGCTGCGCGTTGCCGGCGCCGACAAGGCGACCATCGAGCGCGAGGTGCAGCGCGCCGCTGCGCTCCTCAAGCTGACGCCCTATCTCGATCGCACGCCGCTCAATCTTTCCGGCGGCCAGCAGCAGCGCACCGCACTTGCCCGCGCCATCGTCAAGAACGCCTCGCTCGTGCTGCTCGACGAGCCGCTGGCCAACCTCGACTACAAGCTGCGCGAGGAATTGCGCGAGGAACTGCCGAAAATCTTCGCCGAAGCGGGCACGATCTTCGTCTACGCCACGACCGAGCCGCACGAGGCGCTGCTTCTCGGCGGCAACACCGCAACGCTGTCCGAGGGACGCGTGACGCAGTTCGGCCCGACGATCGAGGTGTTCCGCAAGCCCGCCGACCTCGTCACGGCGAAAACCTTTGCCGATCCGCCGCTCAACACGATCGTGCTGAGGAAGAGCGGGTCGAGTTTCCAGCTTGATGGTGGGGTGGACCTCCCTGTGCCGGCCGACCTCGCCGGCATTGCCGACGCGAGTTACACGATCGGCTTCCAGCCCCACCATCTCTCTTTGTCGCGTCCGAATGAAACGGCGGTGCCGGTGAAGGCGAAGGTCTCGGTCACCGAAATCACCGGCTCGGAAAGTTTTGTGCATCTCGATTTCGCGGATGTCCGCTGGGTCATGCTCGAGCACCGCGTGCTTTCTTTCGAGCCGGACCAGGAGGTCGAGGTGTTCATCGATCCGCGCCACATCATGGTCTTCGACGCGGAGGGCCGGTCGGCCGCGCCGCGCGAAAAGCTGGCGGCATAGGGGGCTGGGATGGCGCGCATCGAGTGCAACCACATCCGACACGCCTACACGGCGAACCCGACGTCGCCGAAGGATTATGCGCTGAAGGAAGTGCACCACACTTTCGAAGACGGTGGCGCCTATGCGCTGCTTGGGCCGTCCGGCTGCGGCAAGACCACGCTCCTGAACATCATCTCCGGCCTGCTGCATCCCTCGCATGGCGAGCTTCTGTTCGACGGCCGGGACGTCACGCATCTGTCGACGCAGGAACGCAATATCGCGCAGGTATTCCAGTTCCCGGTCATCTACGACACGATGACAGTCTACGACAATCTTGCCTTCCCCCTTAGGAACCGCGCCGTGCCGGAAGCCGATGTCGACCGCCGCGTGCGCGAGACGCTGGAGATGACCGGGCTCGCCGACATGGCGAAACGCCGGGCGAGGGGCCTCACCGCCGACCAGAAGCAGAAAATCTCGCTCGGCCGCGGACTGGTGCGCCACGACGTCAACGCCATCCTCTTTGACGAGCCGCTCACCGTCATCGATCCGCACATGAAATGGGTGCTGCGCTCGCAGTTGAAGCAGCTCCACAAACGCTTCGGCTACACCATGGTCTACGTCACGCACGACCAGACCGAGGCGCTCACCTTCGCCGAGCATGTCGTCGTCATGTATGAGGGCGAGGTCGTGCAGATCGGCACGCCGGCCGAGCTCTTTGAAAAGCCGAAGCATACCTTCGTCGGCTACTTCATCGGCTCGCCCGGAATGAACGTCCTGCCCGTGTCGGTCGAGGGCCGCAGCGCGAAGCTCGGCAGCCAGACGATAGAGCTTCCCGGCGCGCCAAAGCTCGGCGGAGGCGCCATCGAGCTCGGCATCCGCCCCGAATATGTCCGCCTTGGCTCATCCGGCATGCCGGCGACGATCCGCAAGGTCGAGGATATCGGCCGCCACAAGGTCGTCAGGGCGAGCCTCGAAGGCCGCGACATCGCGGCGATCGTCGGCGAGGACGCCGAGATCCCGGCCGAGCCGAAAATCGCCTTCGATCCCCAGGGCATCAACCTCTACGCCGATTCCTGGCGCGTCGAGATGGGAGGCTAGAGCGCCATGGATAAGCCCTGGAACAACAAGGCCTGGTTCATGGTGCTGCCGGTGCTCCTGCTGGTGGCCTTCTCGGCGATCATCCCGCTGATGACGGTGGTCAACTATTCAGTGCAGGACACGTTCGGCAACAACGAGTTCTTCTGGGCCGGCACGGCCTGGTACGAGGAGGTTCTCGCCTCCGACCGCTTCTGGGAGGCGATGGGCCGCAACCTGATCTTCTCGGCGATCATCCTCGCCATCCAGATACCGCTCGGCATCTTCATCGCGCTCAACATGCCGCGCTCCGGCTGGGGCGTGCCCGTCTGCCTGGTGCTGATGGCGCTCCCGTTGCTCATTCCATGGAACGTCGTCGGCACGATCTGGCAGGTTTTCGGGCGCATCGACATCGGGCTGCTCGGCTACACGCTGTCCGGCCTCGGCTTCGATTACAACTACGTCAACGATCCGTTCGATGCCTGGGTGACGGTCATCCTGATGGATGTCTGGCACTGGACCAGCCTCGTCGTGCTGCTCTGCTATGCCGGCCTCGTCTCGATCCCCGACGCCTATTACCAGGCCGCCAAGATCGACGGCGCGTCGCGTTGGGCGATCTTCCGCTACATCCAACTGCCGAAGATGAACCGCGTGCTTTTGATCGCGGTGCTGCTCCGCTTCATGGACAGTTTCATGATTTACACCGAGCCCTTCGTCGTAACCGGCGGCGGCCCCGGCAACACCACGACCTTCCTGTCGATCGACCTCGTCAAGCTCGCCATCGGAGAATTCAATCTCGGCGAGGCGGCGGCCATGTCGATCGTCTACTTCCTCATCGTCCTCCTGCTGTCATGGGTGTTCTACACCGTCATGACCAATTACGGGCAGGAGCGCTGACATGGCTGACGGCAAGCAGAATGTCGCCGTTGCGGTCCGCACCGACAATCTCGGCGCACCCGTCGCCGGCGCGCGCGGGGCGGGGCAGGACGCCGTCGCTCGCGCCATGCGCAGGCGCGGCGAGGAATCCCGTTTCTGGTGGCTGGTGCCGACCATCTACATTATCTTCCTGATCCTGCCGATCTACTGGCTGGTCAATATGAGCTTCAAGACCAACCAGGAGATCCTCGGCGCTTTCTCGCTGTACCCGCAGAACCCGACGCTCAGGAACTACGCGGTCATCTTCACCGACCCGTCCTGGTACAAGGGCTACATCAACTCGATCATCTATGTGGTGATGAACACGGCGATCTCGATCGCGGTGGCGTTGCCGGCGGCTTACGCCTTCTCGCGCTACCGCTTCCTCGGCGACAAGCACCTGTTCTTCTGGCTGCTCACCAACCGCATGGCGCCGCCGGCCGTCTTTGCGCTGCCCTTCTTCCAGCTCTATTCCGCCTTCGGGCTGATCGACACGCACATCGCGGTGGCGCTCGCGCATTGCCTGTTCAATGTGCCGCTCGCGGTGTGGATCCTCGAAGGCTTCATGTCCGGCGTGCCGAAGGAGATCGACGAGACAGCCTATATCGACGGCTATTCCTTCCCGCGCTTCTTCGTGAAGATCTTCCTGCCGCTGATCGCGTCCGGCGTAGGCGTCGCCGCGTTCTTCTGCTTCATGTTCTCATGGGTCGAACTGCTGATCGCGCGCACGCTGACCACCACCGACGCAAAACCGATCGCCGCGATCATGACCCGCACCGTCTCGGCCTCGGGCCTCGATTGGGGCGTGCTTGCCGCTGCCGGCGTGCTCACCATCATTCCGGGCGCGCTCGTCATCTGGTTCGTGCGCAACTACATCGCCAAGGGCTTCGCGCTGGGGAGGGTATGATGACGACCAACCGCCGCTGGCCCATTCCATTCATTGTCGTGCTTGCCGCCTATCTCGTGCTGGCCGTGGCGCTCGCGTCGTTCGTGCCGTTGCGCGACGAAGCCCGAGACTGGGGCGCGCCGCTGATCCGCGGCGGTTGGATGGCCTGGACCTTCCCGACCGCGCTCTTCTTCCTGACGATATTCCTGCTGCTCGCGCTGATGGCGGTGTGGGAGTACGCCTCGCCCGGTGGAAACCCTCGCGTCGGCATCTTGCGCTTCGAGACCACCCGGGGCGACCGCCTGTTCCTATCGCTGCTCGGCAGCGCATTCATCCACCTCGCATGGCTTGGGCTTGTAGGCTCCAACCTGTGGTGGGCTCTCGCTCTCTCCGTGGTCTACGCGATTGGCGTGTTCCGCTACGTATAGAGGGGGAAATAGTTGGAGCGGCCGCGTGCCGGCGACCGCTCCGATCGCACATGCAACCTAAGTGGAGGAAACGAAATGCGACGGCATCTGTTAACATCAACGACTGCCATTGTCCTGCTGCTTGGAGCCGGACAAGCCTATGCCGGAATGGACGAAGCCAAGGCCTTCCTCGACGCTGAGATCGGCGACATGTCGACGCTCGATCGCGCCGCCCAGGAGGCCGAGATGCAGTGGTTCATCGATGCGGCGAAACCTTTCGCGGGCATGGACATCAAGGTCGTCTCGGAAACCATCACGACGCACGAATATGAATCGATGACGCTCGCCAAGGCGTTCTCCGACATCACCGGCATCAAGATCACGCATGACCTGATCGGCGAAGGCGACGTCATCGAGAAGCTGCAGACGCAGATGCAGTCGGGCGAGAACATCTACGA
>JAEYXI010000271.1 GCA_023428515.1 Pseudomonadota bacterium
CGGTAGCGGTCGACCTCGACCGAGACGTCGGGATCACGCAGGAAGCCTTGGCGCAGCTTGGCGGCGAGGTTTGCTTCGATCTGTTGCGCCGTGTGGCCGCGCGCCGGCACGGCCCCGACCAGCGGGAAGGCGAAATAGCCGGACTGGTCGACGCTGTAGGTATTGGTCAGGCCATCCTGCTCGAAGACGGTCACGCGGATGCGGTCGCCGGCGCCGAGCCTGTAAGGCTGGTCGAGCATCTCATGAAACGCCGCCGGGGCAGGGCGGTAGCCCGAGCAGCCCGAAAGCACGAGCCCGGCCAGCAGCGCATGGGAGATGAGCGAGAGCCTTTTCATGGACGGGCGCGGACCTTCGACTGGACTGGCCGGATGCGTGCCCGGCAGGCTTTTGATCTGCGCCGTTATCATCCTGTTAGGGTTAATGGCCGGTAAAGCTTGCGCGGTTTTTGCGGGCAGAGCACCCCGTTTGGGGTAGAGGACGCGAGGGAAGCTCGCCGTATCTTAACGGCTGGGTTACCATAGTTGTTTACGATGCATTTCCGATAGCTTCGGAGCAGGAATGCATGTCAGGCGTACAGTCATCGGCCAGTGACATCGATGTCGATCTCGGCAGGCTGTTCGGCAGCCTTGCCCGGCATTGGAAACGTATCCTGTTGGTCGCGCTGGCGGTCACCGCGCTTGCGCTGGCCTTCGCCTGGTTCGCCACGCCGCGTTACAAGGGCGAGACGCGCATCCTCATAGAGACGCGCGAGTCGGTCTTTACGCGCCCGCAAACCACTGGCGAGAACGACAGGCTGCTCGACGAGGAGGGCGTGACCAGCCAGGTACAGGTGATCACTTCGACCGACCTGTTGAAGGAAGTCGCGCTGAAGCTGGATCTCGCGAGCCGGCCCGAATTCGACGAGGCGGCCGACATGTCGGCCCTGGCACGGTTTCTCGTCGTTGCCGGCTTGAGAACCGATCCGAACGAGATTCCGCCCGAGGAACGGGTGCTGAAGGCATTCCGCGAGAAGCTCAACGTCTACCGCGTCGAGAGATCGCGCGTCATCGTCATCGAGATGTCGTCGGAGGATCCCAAGCTCGCCGCCGAAATCCCCAATGCGCTGGCCGACGCCTACATCGCCGGGCAGGGCGCCGCGAAACTGCAGTCCAATTCGGACGCGACCAACTGGCTCGAGCCCGAGATCGCCAGCCTGTCCGAGCGGGTGAAGGAAGCCGAGGCGCGGGTTGCCAACTTCCGCGCGCAGTCGGACCTCCTGATCGGCCAGAACAACTCGGCGCTCGCCACGCAGCAACTTTCCGAACTGTCGACCGAATTATCCCGGGTGCGGGCGAATCGGGGCGCGGCCGAAGCGAATGCCGCGAGCGTCCGGGCCGTGCTTCAGAGCGGTGCGTCGCTCGATTCGCTGCCGGAGGTGCTGTCCTCGCCGCTCATCCAGCGTCTGCGCGAGCGTCAGGTGCAGCTCAATGCGGATATCGCCGACCTGTCGACGACGCTGCTCGACAACCATCCGCGCATCCGGTCGCTGCGCTCGCAGCTTTCCGATCTGGACCGCCAGATTCGCGCTGCGGCGGAGAATGTGTTGAGAGGCCTGAGCGCGGAAGCCAATGCCGCGAACCTGCGCGAACAACAGCTTGTCGCCGACCTCAACAAGCTGAAAGCCGAATCGGCGCGTGTCGGCGAGGAGGAGGTGGAACTGCGGGCGCTGGAGCGTGAGGCGAATGCGCAGCGCGAACTGCTCGAATCCTACCTCTCGCGTTATCGCGAGGCCTCTTCGCGCAGGGACGGCAACTACCTGCCGGCGGACGCGCGCATCTTCTCCCGTGCGATCGTGCCGGCGGAGCCCTATTACCCGAAACCACTGCCGATCGCTGGCGCGGCGTTTATCGGCTCGCTGCTCGTCATGGCGGTCATCACGCTGTTGCAGGAGCTGTTCTCCGGCCGTGCAATGCGCCCGGCTGCAGGCTCGAGGCTGGAAGCCGAGATGCAGGCCGAGCCATCCCCGGCAGAACTGCCTGTTGTAGAAGCAGCGGCGCGTGAGGAGCCCGTCGCGACAGTTGCCGAACCCGAGGTTTTGGCGCCTGCCGCGGTTGAGCCCACCACCGAAGCCGAAGGTCCCGTTCTTGGCGAGATATCCGAGCCCGTCCCCGTGGAGCCGAAGCCGGCGCTTGCCGAGGAGATCGAGCAGCCAAAGACGAGTGTGAGTGCGCCCGCCGAGCCGGAGATCGTTCCGCCTGCGACGACGGTGGAGCCGATCAGGCACGAGCCGCTGCCGGAGATGAAGGTCGAGCGCGAATCCTTCAGCGAGGCCTGGGAGCGGCACAAAAGGATAATGGATGCAGCCGAGCATGTCCCCCAGCCGGCCGAGGACAACCCGGCCGAATACGACGAACCCGACATTGAAGAAGCACCCCAAAAGGAAGATGTGGAGGAGCCGATCATGCGCAACCCGTTCGCACGCAGGACGCCGGCGCCGGTGAAAAGCGAACCTGTCGAGACAGACATGGGCGAGGTCGGCGTCGAGAGCGCAGCCGAGACGCTGATCGCGGGCGGCGCGACCCGAGCCATCTTCGTATCGCCGGAGGGCGATGAGGGTGCGGCCGCCGCCGTCATGGTGGCCCGCGAGGTCGCCGATGCGGGACTACGCGTCCTGTTGGTCGACCTCACTGCGTCGGGCGCCGCATCGCGACCCATGCTGGACAGCGTGTCCTTCCCGGGCATCACCAACCTGTTGGCATCGGAAGTGCAGTACACCGATGCGATCCATGAAGATCGCTATTCCGGCTGTCACGTCATGCCGGTGGGCACGGCGGATCCGGTTCGTGCGATGAAGGCTGCCGACAGGCTGCCGATCATCATGCAGTCGCTGACGACCGCCTATGACGTGGTGGTGGTTGAATGCGGTGCGTCGGACGCGGAAGGCATTCGCCGGCTGGTCGCCGATGGCACCGAGATCATGGTCAGCGTCATCGAGCCTGACGACGAGACGGCCGCGACGGCAGCGGCGCTGAAGGCGCGCGGCTACGGACGGGTCATGTTGGTATCGCCTGCGAACCACAATTCGCCCGACGCGCCGAACCCCTGGCGCTGGGCGGGTTTGCGCAAATGACGCTCAGTCCTCGTCCGCCGGCTGTTGGCCGGCGGTGCTCTTGCGCAGCAGCTTGGCGAACTTCCAGACCATAGGGCTGTTCTTGATCCGGGCCTTGACGCCGGCCTTGAGCCGAAGCGTATGCGCGAGCAGGTGCCCCTTGGCCGTCAGCGGCATGACGACGTCGAAATGCCGTGTCTCGATATCGCACCAAAGCCGCTTGTAGGGCTCGTCGCCGACACTGAAATCGAAGACGTCGAGCCCTTGCCGGCAGGCCTCGCCGATATTCTCGAAGAAGAGGAAATCGCCGGGGCTGGTATAGGCAAGGTCGTCCTCGGCGATCGCGCCGAGCGGCGGAAGCAGCTGGGCGCCGGTCGGCTTGGTGTAGTCGGAGCGGTCGTAACCGAGTTCGACCAGTGCCCGCAGCGGCCGCTCGATGGCGTCGAGCAGCAGATCCGGCAGTATCCCGC
>JAEYXI010000328.1 GCA_023428515.1 Pseudomonadota bacterium
CGCAGCGGGGCGGAGCGGTCGACAGGACGGAGGCCAACCAGGGACGGACGGTTCGGATCGGTCATGCCGGGACGCGCGCCCAGAACGCGGCCGATGAAGTCCTTGGTCTTCGACACCATGCCACCGAGGCCGACGTCGTGCGGGGTGGTGTTGCCGTTGAGTTCAGGACCGCTGATGTGGCCCTTCTCGATGCGCATGACGCCGAGGGACTCGGTGCCGTAAGCGCAGGCGCCGAACTCGCGTCCGGCCTCCCACAGCTTGCGCATCAACGCATCGCCGTAACGGGCCGGGACGCCGATCTCGTAGGCGCGCTCGCCGGAGAACGAGAGGCGGAAGAGCCGCGCCTTGATGCCGCCGCAGACGGTGATCCCACCGACCTGAAGGTATGGGAAGCCAGCATCTGAGATATCGAACGCGGGATCGACGATCTTCTGCAGCAGCTCGCGCGACTTCGGGCCGGCGACGGCGTACTGCGCCCACTGCTCAGTGGCAGAGATGATCTGCACGTCGAGCTCCGGCCAAAGCCACTGGCTGCAATACTCCATGTGCTGGAGCGCTCGCACGGCGTTGGCGGTGGTGGTGGTGACGAAATAGTGATGATCGCCGAAGCGAGCGATCGTCCCGTCATCGAAGAGAACGCCGTCCTCGCGCAGCATGCCGCCGTAACGAGCCTTGCCGATGGGCAGGCTCTTCAGGTTGTTCATGTATATGCGGTCGAGGAAGATGGCGGCATCGGTGCCCTGCACGTCGACCTTGCCGAGGGTAGACACATCGCAGATGCCGACGGAACTGCGCACCGTGTTCACCTCGCGCATTACCGTATCCAGCCAATCCTTCTCGCCCTTGCGCGGGAAGTAGCTCGGACGCAGCCAGAGGCCGGTCTCAACGCAGATGCCGCCCTGCTCTTTCGCCCACTTGTATGAGGGCGGGAGGCGCGTCGGCTTGAAGCTCTTGCCGCGATGATGGCCGGCGAGCGCGCCGAGGGCGACAGGCACGTAGGGCGGGCGGGCGATGGTGATGCCCGTCTGCGGGATGGTGCGGCCGGTGATCTCAGCCATGATGGCGAGAGCGTTGACGTTCGCCGTGCGCCCCTGATCGGTCGCCATGCCGAGCGTGGTGTAGCGCTTCAGGTGCTCAACGGCGCGGAAGCCCTCGCGCTCGGCAAGCTCGATGTCCTTGTCGGATACGTCGTTCTGGAAATCGACGAACGCCTTGCCGGCGTGATCCTCGACGCGCCACAATGGCGTAATGGCATCGCTCTCGTCGGCAGCCTGCGGGACGACGACGGTGATCGGCTTGGCACCCTCGAGGGCGACAGCCGATGCGCCGGCGGCCGCGCCTCCGGACAGAGACTTGTGAAGAGAAAAGTCGCCGGCGACAGAGCCGCCGAGCGACATATTGGGCGGCAGTGCCCCTGGGAGAAAGCACTGCAGCCTATCATTCCACGCCGGCTTGCCGCCGAGATGCGTGGTGAGCTGGATATTAGGGTTCCAGCCGCCCGATACAGCAACGAGATCGCAGAGCAGTTTCACTTCGGCACCCGTCTGGGTTCTCACGGTGACACCGGACACGCGCTTCTTGCCGAGGGCGCGCGTCACGACGGCGCCGTTGAGCAGCTTGATGCCCGTGGCGCTCGCGATGCGCGAAACCGTCTCTGAAGGCTTGGGCCGCGAATCCACCAGCGCGACAACCTTGGCGCCCGAACGGATCAGGTCCGTCACGGTGGTCGCGCCGTAGTCGTTGTTGGTGAACACCACGACGTTGTCGCCCGGCACGACGCCGTAGCGATTGATATAGCTGCGCACCGCGCCGGCCAGCATGACGCCAGGGCGATCGTTGTCGCCGAACACGATGGGCCGCTCGGTTGCCCCGGATGCAAGCACAGCGCGCTTGGCGACGATGCGCCAGAGGCGCTGCCGAGGATGATGATCCTTCGGCTTCGGCAGGTGATCGGCGACCCGCTCGATCGCGGCGTAGGTGCCGCCGTCGTAGGTCCCGAACACCGCCGTACGGCGCAGAATGGTGACGTCCGGCCGGGCTGCAAGCTCTTCTTCCGTCGCGCGGACCCAGTCGCGCGCGGGGCGCCCGTCGATCGTTGCGGCGTCGTCGATGGCGCGACCGCCGAGGGCCGCCTGCTCGTCGACGATGACGACGCGCTTGCCAGAGCGGGCCGCCGCGAGGGCTGCCATCAGACCAGCCGGGCCACCGCCAATGACCAGCACATCGGTGTGTGCCGTAACCTTCTCATAGAGATCGGGATCGGCGACGTCGGCGGCGCGGCCAAGGCCTGCAGCGCGGCGGATGGCCGGTTCGTAGAGCTTCTCCCAGAACTTCGCCGGCCACATGAACGTCTTGTAGTAGAAGCCGGCGACGAAAATCGGCGAGAGCAGCGAGTTGACGCTCATCACGTCGAAGTCGAGCGAGGGCCAGCGGTTCTGGCTCGTGGCCTCGAGACCATCGAACAGCTCGGCGACGGTGGCCTTGGTGTTCGGCTCGCGGCGCGCGCCTGTCCGAAGCTCCAGCAGCGCATTCGGCTCCTCCGAGCCCGCGCTGATGATGCCGCGCGGACGGTGATACTTGAAGGAGCGACCAGCAAGCACGATGCCGTTGGCAAGCAGAGCCGAAGCGACGGTGTCGCCCGGATGGCCTTTGTAGGTCGTGCCATCGAAGGTGAACTCGATGGTGCGGCTACGATCCACCAAGCCGCCAGTGGAAAGACGCTGCGGCTGCAACGGGTCGCGAGACGGAGAATTTGCTGGGCGGGCCATCAGGCGGTGTCTTTCATCGATGAGGCTGTGCCGAGAGCCACTTCCTTGGCGGGCTCGACCGCCGTGATGATGTGCGTGGAGACGTCGCGCGTGACGACCAGCCAGGCGTGGCAGCCGGCGGCGTGATACCAGAGCTCGCGGTGCTGACCGGGCGAGTTCTTGCGCTCGTAGACGTACTTTACGAAATCGTCTTGAGCTGTCGGACTGGAGAAGTCAGGCCGGCGGACGGTGGCATCTCCCGAGTAAAGGTACTCGTCGGGGCTGCGCTCTCCGCAGTAGGGGCACGCGATGCGCATGGTCGGTGGTCTCCCGCCGGTTGATCAGTGAAGGTTGGGTTGCGGGCCCATGCCTTTTTCGTCGATGGCATGGCCGGTTGCGAAGCGGTCGAGGCGGTAGGCCGCCGCGGTATTGTGGGTGGTGTCGGATGCCAGCAGGTGCGCGAAGCACAAGCCTGATGCCGGCGTTGCCTTGAAGCCGCCGTAGCACCAACCCGCGTTGAGATAGAGCCCGGGGACCGGCGTGCGGTCGATGATGGGGCTGCCATCCATCGACATATCCATGATGCCGCCCCAGTGGCGCAGCAGGCGAACGCGGCCGATGCGCGGCATCAGTGCCATGCCGCCTTCGCAGACATCTTCCACCACGGGGAGATTGCCGCGCTGCGCGTAGCTGTTGTAGCCGTCGAGGTCGCCACCGAACACAAGGCCGCCCTTGTCCGACTGGCTGATGTAAAAGTGGCCGGCGCCGAAAGTCACCTCGCAGTCAATGAACGGCTTAATGGCTTCGGTTACGAAAGCCTGGAGGACATGGCTTTCGATGGGGAGTTTCAGACCTGCCATTGCAGCCACACGTGACGAACTTCCGGCGACGGCTAAACCAACCTTCTTCGCACCGATGAAGCCGCGGGTCGTCTCGACGCCGACAACCTTGTCGCCCTCGATGCGGAACCCTCTGACCTCACAGTTCTGAATGATATCGACGCCGAGTTGGTCAGCTGCGCGCGCATATCCCCATGC
>JAEYXI010000393.1 GCA_023428515.1 Pseudomonadota bacterium
GAGCAGCTTCGAACAGCGCTCGCCCTCTTCCTCGAAGGCCAGCCCGCCGTAATTCTCGTCGATCACCTGGCGCGGGCCGTAGAACATGGCGGAGTTCTGGTCGACCGGCGGCAGGCGCGAATCCGCCAGCATAGCGAGCACGGTGGCATGGATCGAGTGCACATGCATGACGCAGCGCGCATGCGGCACGTTGCGGTGGATCGCGCCGTGCAGGCCCCAGGCGGTCGGGTCGGGCGCATCGGGGCCGTTGAGCGTCTCGGGATCGTTGGCATCGATGAGCAGCAGGTCGCTCGCCTTGATGCGCGAGAAATGCACCTGGTTGGGGTTCATCAGGAACTGCGTGCCGTCGTCGTTGACGGCGAGCGAGAAATGGTTGGCGACCGCCTCGTGCATGTTGAGCCGCGCCGTCCAGCGGAAGGCAGCCGCGAGGTCGACGCGCTCCTCGTAGAAGGGCAGGTTGGTTCTGCGGTCTCGCTGCATGGGTGTCACGCCCATCGGTTTCTCCTATAGATGCTCTCACCGGAGATTGGACTGTCGTGACCATTTCCGCAATGGCGCAGCCTTCCCTGCAGACGGCTGCCTGCAGGGATTTGCACCGAGACACGGGCAATCAGATGATAACTCCGCGCCGCCGGAGCGCGGAATGCCCCGCTACCGGCCCGCGGGACCGAGATCTTCATGGATGACGGTGCCGGAAACCGGGTCCGTCACGCCCTTCCCGTCTCCATTGTCGATCAACGTACTACGGAAATGATCAAGATTGGCGGCCATTTGCGGCCTAGCCCTCACCACCGAGGCGAAGTCCTTCCATTCGCCAACGGAAAAATAGGTTCCATTCTCGTTCTTCACCAAACTGAACTTGATCAGACCGTCGAACTCCCGGTCCAGCTCTACAAATCGCCTTTCGAACTCCTCTTCTTGACCCGGCTTGGGTCGGAAGCGGACAACATTGAAGGCTTTCATCGATCCCTCCATCGGCCGTTCACCACAGGCGCCCCCGCAATCCCACGGCGGCGAACCCACGTGGCAGGCGCGCAGAGTATCTTCCAAACGGAGGTGACAGAAAAGTGCGTCAGCGTTCGAAGAAGCTCGCTGCCTGCTGCCTGGAAACTCAGGCTGCTCCGCGTTGCTCACCCGCCCCCAAACCGCCATTCTCGACGATGAAATCGATGACTTCTGCCAAGCCCTTGCCGCGCGACAGGTCGGTGAAGCCGAAGGGACGCTTTCCCCGCTGGCGCGCAGCGTCTTGCTCCATCACGTCGAGGTTGACGTTTACATAGGGCGCGAGGTCGCTCTTGTTGATGACGAGGAAGTCGGAGCGCGTGATGCCCGGCCCGCCCTTCCTCGGAATCTCCTCGCCCTGGCAGACCGAGATGACGTAGAGCGTGATGTCGGCGAGATCAGGGGAGAAGGTCGCAGCGAGATTGTCGCCGCCCGACTCGATGAAGACGATGTCGAGGTCGGGGAATTTCCTGTTCATCTCGGCGATCGCCTGCAAGTTGATCGAGGCGTCTTCGCGGATCGCCGTATGCGGGCAGCCGCCGGTCTCGACGCCCATGATGCGCTCCTCCGGCAGCGCCTGCAGGCGGGCGAGCATCATCGCGTCTTCCTTGGTGTAGATATCGTTGGTGACGACGGCGATCGAATAGTGCTCGCGCATCGCCTTGCAGAGCTTTTCGGTGAGCGTCGTCTTGCCGGAGCCGACAGGGCCGCCGATGCCGACGCGGAGCGGGCCGTTCTTCGATATCATGAGCGGAACAACCTCGAAGCCTGGGTTTCGTGTTTCATGGCGACGATCTCCGAGAGCAATGCTGCCGAGCCGAGATCGTCGAGCGTAGAGGCCTCGGCGCGGCGGGCTGCTTCGACAATGGCGGGTTCGAGCGCAGCGATGACGGCCATCGCGCCCTGTTGGCCGGTGATGCCGAGCCGGATTCCCGCCTGCACGAGGTTCATCGAAAAGGCCTGCAGCCAGGCGGCAAGTGCGGTTTCGGTCGGTACGGAGTGCGTGCCAAGAATGGCGCCGGCGGCAACGCAGTAGGGGCAGTCGCTTGGCAAGCGATCCAGCACCGGATGCGGCCACGCGCGGGTGGCGGCGATGAACGCCGCGCCCTGCAGCATGGATTCGCGGTGACGCTCCTCCGAACCGGCCAGCGCCTCGGCAAGCTCCGCAAGCTCTGCGAGGTTCCCATCTGGCGCGCGCCGATGCGCCTCGGCGAAGAGCACGGCGTCGTTCCAGCCGGAACCGAAAGAGATGAGATCGGCAAGCCATTCCCTGAGCGCGTCGGCGTCGGGCAGGAGCCCGTCATGCGCCGCGCGTTCGAGGCCGTGGCTGTAGGAGAAGCCGCCGACCGGGAAGGCCGGCGACAGGAACGCCATCAGCCTGAGCTGCGACGCCTGCGCCTCAGGCATGGTTGTGGCCATAGTGAGGATCGCCGGGCAGGCGGCCGTGGGCGTCGCGCTCGCCGTGCTGGTGGTCATCGCCGTGGTGATGATCGTGCCCGTGATGGTCGTGATCATGATGGCCATGATCGTGACCATGGCCGGAATAGGCGCCGCGCACCGGCGAGAACGGCTCGACGACATCAGTTACCGTTGCGCCGAGCCCTTCGAGCATATCCTTGATGACATGGTCACGCAGGATCAGGATGCGGTCTGCCTCGATCGCCGCGGCGAGGTGCCGGTTGCCGATGTGCCAGGCGAGTTCGGCGAGATGGACGGCATCGCGCGCGCGGATGTCGTAGAGCTCTTCGGGCGCCGCCCCGATCTCGATCTGGCGGCCGTCCTCCAGCACCAGCCGGTCGCCGTCGTTCAGCGTGACGGGCTCCAGCAGGTCGACCAGCACCTTTCCGCCATCGGCGAGTTCGATGGCGCGGCGGCGCAGATGCCGTTCGTCATGCGCCAGCACGGCCCTGCCGGCTATGGAGCCGGTTGCGCCGGCCGCCGGGACCACGGACACGGCGCGCGGAAATTTGGTGAAATCGGTGTTGATCGAAAGCTTCATTCGGACTGCCGTTGTTATCCGGGGATCATGCGCCCTGTCTGGATGGTTGCCAAGCGGACTCAAACAATCGTGTCGAAGAGCCGCAAGATCCACGATACCTGATAGATCAGCGTGAAGGCGATGAAGCCTGTATGGAAACGGCGATTGTCCGTCCACATCGCCACGAGGCAGAGCACGACGAAGAGCGGCGTGCGGATGAGATATTCCTGGCCGAAACGCGCGAAATGTTCCTCGCCCTTGATCAGCGTGTCGACGACGTCGAGCAGATAGGTCGCGGCGAGCAGCCCGAAGAACCAGCCGCGCCTCGCATAGAAGAAGTCTTCGTAGCTCTTGTAGTCCTGCATCGATTCCGGGAACAGGAAGGCGCAGAGCAGAAAGAGGGCCACGGCATAGACGAGCAC
>JAEYXI010000138.1 GCA_023428515.1 Pseudomonadota bacterium
GTCGAGACATAGGTGAAGTCGTCGGCCACGCCAGCAAGGTTCAGCGCTGCGACCGTGTCGCCGCCGCCTGCAACCGACAGAAGCTTGTCGGCCTTGGTGCGGCTCGCCGCATGTTTCGCGACCGCGACGGTCGCCTTGTCGAACGGCTTCGTCTCGAACGCGCCGAGCGGGCCGTTCCAGACCAGCGTGTTGGCGCGGTCGATCCACTCGTTGATCGTTTCGATCGTCTTCGGACCGGCGTCGAGGATCATGCCGTCGGCGGGCACCGCGCCGACCGGCACCACCTCGTTCGCCGCACCGCTCTTGAATTCCTTCGCCACCACGGCATCGGAAGGCAGGATGATAGCGCAGCCGGCGGTCGCCGCCTCGATCATGATCTGCCGTGCCGTCTGGGCGAGGTCGTGCTCGCAAAGCGACTTGCCGACGTCTTCGCCGTGGGCGGCAAGGAAGGTGTTGGCCATGCCGCCGCCGATCACCAGCGCGTCAACTCGTTTGACGAGATTCATCAGGAGGTCGAGCTTGGTCGAGATCTTGGCTCCGCCGACGATGGCGACCACCGGCCGCTCGGGATCGCCGAGACCCTTTTCCAGCGCCTCGAGCTCCGCCTCCATGGTGCGGCCGGCATAGGCGGGCAGGACATTCGCGAGTCCCTCGGTCGAGCAGTGCGCGCGGTGGGCCGCCGAGAAGGCGTCGTTGACGAAGATGTCGCCATTTGCCGCGAGCTTTTCGGTGAAGGCGGGGTCGTTCTTCTCCTCACCCTTGTAGAAGCGTGTATTTTCAAGCAGCGCGATGTCGCCCGGCATCATGGCGAAGATCGCGCCTTCGACCATTTTTCCAATGCAGTCCGGGATGAAGGTGACCTTGCGGCCGATGATGTCGGAGGTCGGGCGGGCGACGGGCTCCAGGGAGAGGTCCGGATCGGGGCCATCCTTCGGGCGGCCGAAATGGGCGAGCAGCACCACTTTTGCGCCCTTGTCGGAAAGTTCGAGGATGGTCGGCGCGACGCGTTCGATGCGGGTCGTATCGGTCACCTTGCCGTCCGACATCGGCACGTTGAGATCGACCCTGACGAGGACGCGCTTGCCCTTGATGTCGCCGAGGTCATCGAGGGTGCGGAAATGGGCCATGCTCGTACTCCCTTGGAAATTCCCTAAACTATAAGCCGCCGGACATTATCGCCATGCGACATGGATGCAAGAAAGTTGGGCGGAAAACGGCTCAGGCGTCGACTTTTTCGGCAGGTTCCGCGGCAGTCGGCGTTTCCGGAGCGCGAGGCGGCGGACGCCTGAACATTGCGAGGATGCGATCGATCAACTCGGCCGGGCTGAGGAAGGCCGGGATGCTCGTTATCACCGGCGTCGGCTCGAGCGACAGGCCAACGGAAGTGATCTTGCCGTCGTCGCCGACGTCGCGAACGATCAGCTCGATCGTGCCGAGCGGCAGGCGATCGGCATATTCGGCATGGCCGCCGAGGCGCTGCCGCATCAATTGGCCGATGGTGAGTTTTCTCTCGGCCTCGGTGAGCACTGCGCCGTAGTTCGCCTCCAACTCGCCCGCCGAACCTTTGGGATCGACGGTGAACTCGCCGAAGAAATCGGCGTCGTCGGGGCTGACCTCGGTGCGGCTGGCGAACAGCCGGTCGAGCAGGCGAGGGTAACGCTCGGAGACGAAGATGTAGACATGGGCGCCGGCGACGAGACGGCCGGTGTCCTGGTACTTCATCGAGCGCCCTTCGCGCACGACGAGCGATGGCCGTGCCCAGCGCGGAATACGCTCGCCGCGCGCCACCGGGCTGCCGGCGACGACGGTATAGGCGAGCAACTCGTGATGCGCCGAACCCGGCAGCTCCAGCTCGACTTTCTCCAGCGGGCCGATGCGTTGTGGCACGATGAGGCCGAGCCGGCGCGCCAGCGGGCCGACCGTCCAGCCCTGCACCACCAGCGAGACCAAAACGATGATGAAGGCTGTGTTGAAGATCGCGCGGCCGTCGTCCAGCCCGCCGAGCAGCGGCGTGATGGCGAGCAGGATGGAGACGGCGCCGCGCAGGCCGACCCAGGAGATGAACGCGGTTTCCTGGCGCGGGAAGCGAAAAGGCAGGAGGCAAAGCCATACCGCGATCGGCCGTGCGATGAAGATCAGCACCAGGCCGAGCAGGATCGAGACGGGCAGGATCGGCAGGAACTGCGAGGGCGTGGCGAAAAGGCCGAGCACCAGGAACATTATGATCTGTGCCAGCCACGCGACCCCCTCCTGGAAGCGCTTGAGCGAGGCCGCCGAGCGCATGCCCGAATTGCCCGCGACCAGCCCTGCCAGATAGGCAGCGAGGAAGCCGGAGCCGCCGAATGCCCCGCCCGCCGCGAATTCGAGCAGCGACAGGGTCAGCACGAAGATCGGCAGCAGGCCCTGGTCGAGATTGAAGCGGCTGACGAGGCGCACGATTGCCATGCCGCCGAGTACTCCGACGATTGCGCCAAGCCCCATATGGATGACGAAGCCGGCGAGGAGGTCTATGAACAGAACTTCGGCTTCGGGGTCGGCGCCTACCGCGATGACCTCGACAAGCATGATCGTGAGAAAAATGGCGATTGGATCGTTGGTACCGGACTCGATTTCCAGCGTTGATCTCACGCGGTCGCGGATCTGCAGATTGCCGGCCCGCAGCAAGAAGAACACTGCCGCGGCGTCGGTCGAGGCGACGGCGGCGCCGAGCAGGAAGGATTCGAGCCAGCTGAAACCGGTCAGGTAGTAGGCTGCCACTCCGAACAGGCCGGCGGTCAGAAGCACGCCGGCCGTCGCAAGCGAAAGTGCCGGCATCGCCGCCTGGCGTAGCGCCGAGAGCGGCGTTCCGAAGCCGGATTCGAAAAGGATGACGGCAAGCGCCAATGAGCCGACGAAATAGGCGACATGCGCATTGTCGAATTCGATGCCGAGGCCATCGGTGCCGGCGGCAAGACCAAGCCCGAGGAACAGCAGCAGCAACGGCGCGCCGAACCGGAAAGCGATCAGGCTCGAAAACGCCGCGGCGAGCACCAGCGCCGTGCCTACCAGCGTCGCGAGATAGATCGACTGCTCCATTCCGACGTTGCCCCTCCGGCCACCCTTCGTGACTTAACGCAGAGTGCGGCGAACACATGGCGCGGGCAAGCAATGACGCGCGTTTTAGCCGGCTCGGAGCGAAATTTCTTCGGACCCGCGAGCGACCGGCCCTTTCAGCCGCCGATCAGATCCGGGACAGGTCAGGAGTAATAGTATTTCTCCGCCGGCAGCGGCGTCGGGGCTGGCTCCGCCAGGGCCTCGAAGACGGAGATCTCGCAGACTCGGCAAAGGCTGTCGAGCGCCAGGTCGTTGGCTTCGGTGCCGAACGGGTCCTCCAACTCTTCCGAGAGCGCATCGAGGCCAAAGAAGGTGTAGGCGATCAGCGCCGTGAAGAGCGGTGTCGCCCAGCCGGTGCTGGTGACCAGTCCGAAGGGTAGCAACAGGCAGACGATATACGCAGTGCGCTGCAGGAGCAGCGTATAGGCGAAGGGCAGCGGCGTGCCCGCGATGCGCTCACAGCCGGCCTGGACCGCCGATATCGCGGCAAGGCGCTCGTCGAGGATGCGATAACCGATTGTGTCGATCGCGCCGGCGCGATGCAATGCCGCGATCCTGGCACCCATGCGCCGCACCATCTCGTCCGGCTTGTTGGCGAAAGCTGCGACCGTGCCGGCCTGTTCGCCGATAAGCTCCTTAGCGTTGGTAGTCGCATCGACATTTCGCAATTGCCCGCGCAGGAGATGGCAGAAGGCGAGGGCGTCCATCAGCAATGCGCGCCACTCGCCGCGATCGGCGATCAGCCCGCCGCTGGCGCGCGCGACGTTGCGTATCTCATAGACAAGCTGGCCCCACAGTTTGCGCGCCTCCCACCAGCGGTCATAGGCGGCGCTGTTGCGGAAGCCGAGATAGATGGAGAGCGTGACGGCGATCAGCCCGAACGGCGCGATATTGAAGTCCTGGAGCGAGATGCCGGTCACGTCGACCACGGCAACGATCGCCGCGGCGTAGATCGCGAAGCCCAGAATCTGCGGCAGGATGCGCGGGACGACAGAGCCGCGCATGACGAAGAAGAGCTTCAGGAAACTCGGCCTGGGGCGGATGATCATGGCGGGTATCTGGATATGCCGGGCGGATCGATGCCGCTCTATTGTGCGGAACAAAACGCGCGGGCAAGCCGAAAGTGAACAAGAGATTCTGGTGCGGCGTTAGGTCGTCAGCAAGCGGCGGTCGTACATTCCGCGGGACCCGGCCACTTTGCGCCGTTCCCACCAGTCGCCCAAGGCATCGATCAACGGCACAAGCTCCAGGCCGAAGGCGGTGAGGTCGTATTCGACACGCAGCGGATAGCCTTCGAATGCGGTGCGGCGCACGATGCCGGCGTCTTCCAGCTTGCGCAGTTCCAGTGTCAGCATCCGGTGCGAGACAGCAGGGTTGTCGCGCCTGAGATCGCTGAAGCGCTTGGTGCCGTCCTTCAGATAGTAGAGCAGCAGCGTCGGCCAGCGACCGCTCAACACCTGCATCGCTTCTTCGATCGGGCAGTAGGAGACGGTGTCCTTCACGGGGAAGCTCCGGTTCAGGTTACAAAAATGTTCGTAATTTACTTGGGGAGCGAACTCCCTACGTTCCAGTCCTCGCTGCGCAGCGTGATTTGAAAACAATCACGGAGAAAGACCTTGGAACCGATTCTGGTTTACGGCTTCCCGCTGGGAAGCTCGATGGGGCTCGTCGCCTCGCTGGAATGGCTGGGCCAGCCCTACCGGCTTTGCCGCGTGGACATGCTGGGCGAGATGCGCGAGCCAAGTTACGCCCGGCTCAATGCGCGACATGAGACGCCGGCCCTGATCACCGACGAGGGCCGCGTCATCACCGAGACCATGGCGATCGCCGCCTGGCTGGAGGCGCGCGACAAGGAGAGGCGGGTCAGCTTCGATCCGCGCTCGCCCGAATCTGACCGTATGCACCAGCTCATGGCCTTCCTGAACACCGGCTTCACCGGCGCCTTCAGCCCGCTATGGGTGGCGCTGGAAATGTCGCAACCGGATCCTGAATTCCAGGAGGCGCTGCGCCGGCACGGCCGTCAGGCCGTCGTCGAGCGTCACGACAAGCTGGAGGCAATGGTCGGCGACGCGCCGTTCCTGGCCGGTGACCGTCCGACGCTGGCCGACGGCGTGCTGATCGGCGTGTCGCGCTGGCTGGAATTTCATGAGGTGGCCGATGTCGGGCGCTGGCCGAAACTGGCCGCGCTGCGAGCCCGTATCGAGGCAGACCCGGCGATCGCCTATGCGGTCGCGGTGGAGAACGGCGAGCGGCCTGCCGGATCGGGCGCATGCGTCGGCCATATGCCGCTGGCCGAGGCGATCGAGCGTTTCGGCGCCTGACGCGGAACCGCAGGCGCGCCCTGCTACGCCTGCATGAAACAGAAACGCCCGGACGAGCCGGGCGTTTCTTGAGCTTCAATGTAAGGGATGCCTCAGGCAAGCGTCTTGGCGAAAGCCGCGGTGACGTCGGCCATGCGGTTGGAGAAGCCCCACTCGTTGTCGTACCAGCCCAGGATGTTGACGAAGTTGCCATCCATCACCTTCGTCTGGTCGAGCAGTATGGTGGCCGAATGCGGGTCGTGGTTGAGGTCGGACGACACCAGCGGATCGTTGGTGAAGGTCATCACGCCCTTGAGCTTGCCGTTGGATGCGGCGATCAGCGCATCGTTGACCTCCTGCACCGTCGTGGAGCGCTTGGCGACGAACTTAAGGTCGACCAGCGAAACGTTCGGGGTCGGCACGCGGATCGAGATGCCGTCGAGCTTGCCCTTGAGTTCGGGCATGACTAGACCGATCGCCTTCGCCGCACCTGTCGAGGTCGGGATCTGCGACAGCGCCGCGGCGCGAGCGCGGTAGAGATCCTTGTGCATCGTGTCGAGCGTCGGCTGGTCGCCCGTATAGGAGTGGATGGTGGTCATCATCCCCTTTTCGATGCCGACCGCCTCGTGCAGCACGGCGGCGAGCGGCGCCAGGCAGTTGGTGGTGCAGGAGGCGTTGGAGATGACGATGTGGTCCTTGGTCAGCTGGTCGTGGTTGACCCCGTAGACCACCGTGAAATCGGCCCCGTCGGACGGCGCGGACACGATGACGCGCTTGGCGCCGGCCGCCAGATGCGCGGCCGCCTTGTCGCGCGCCGTGAAGATGCCGGTGCATTCGAGCGCGATGTCGACGCCGAGATCCTTCCAAGGCAGCTGCGACGGGTCCTTCCCCGCGAGAACCTTGAACTTCTCGCGGCCGACATTGATCATGTCGCCCTCGACCTTGACCTCGTGCGGGAACTTGCCGTGCACGCTGTCGAAGCGCAGCAGATGGGCGTTGGTCTCGACCGGTCCGAGGTCGTTGACGGCGACGACGTCGATGTCCTTGCGGCCGGACTCATAGATGGCGCGCACGATGTTGCGGCCGATCCGGCCAAATCCGTTGATGGCAACTCTGACGGTCATGAAGCTCTCCTCGATGGCGGGCGGCGGCGATGCCGCTCCATAGCGGCGCCCGGTTCAAGAATCCAGTCGCCGCCGGGATTTCAGGGACGCGGCTTTGCCGGCTGCAAGTCGGGGGT
>JAEYXI010000551.1 GCA_023428515.1 Pseudomonadota bacterium
ACGCGATGGCGCTGCCGAACAAGGTCGATCCATTCCCGAAATTGGCTGCGGAAGTGACACTGCCGCCGAGAAAGGTGTTGGCCGAGGCGGAAGGCGGCGATGGCGCCCCGCGCCGCCGCTCGCGCGAGGAGCGCGCGGCCCGACGCGCCCGGGACTGAGGTCGGCCGGCAGTCAGACCGGCTTTCCCTCTTCGTCGACAAGGCCGTGCTCGCGGTAGAGCGCCATCTCGTCACCCGCTATGAAGGCAAATATCCTCGGCCCGCCTTCTCGCCGCTGCAGCATGTAGACGAGGTCGAATGGGATCGAGAGGTCGTCGCCGTTCTTCTTCTGGTAGTCGGCGTGGAAGTAGGGCCTGACCATATCGTGACCCGCATCGATCGGCGTCACCTCGACCTTGAGCAGCGTCATGCCGGTCAGGCCGATCGCCTTGTAGAAGCCGGCGCCCTGGCGCAACACCTCGCCGTATTTCTCGTCATTGGCGCCGCCCTGTACTGCCCCGCCGCCCGCCGAGACGAAATATTCGGCGTAGCTTGCCCGGATGGCGTCGACATCGGCACCATCAGTCATTGAGCGGTTGAAGACGTCGACATAGTTGCTGAAGAAAGCTTCGTAGTCGGGCTGCCGCATGGAAGACTCCCGTCGATTGATGGTCGAAACGGCTGAACGACGACGGGAGTTCCGGGGACCGCTCAGAACCAGCGGCCGGTCTGGCTGTATACCTCGAAAGTCGCGCGGATGTGGTCGGCCGCAGCCTTGATCGGCGCGCTGGCGTCATGTGCGACGAACATGGCGAGGCTGTAGGTGCCCATCTCCGGCAGGCCGTCCTTGGTCGTGAGTTCGACCATGTCGCAGCCGAGGAAGGATTTCGGCAACGGCGCCACGGCGAGATCGGCCATGATGGCGGAGCGCTGTCCGGCGGTATGCGCGCTCATATAGGCGACGCGGTAGTCGCGACCTTCGCGGCCGAGCGCCTCAAGCGCGCCGGCACGCCAAGCGCAACCCTCTTCCCAGATCGAGACCGGCAACGGCTCCTTGAGATGCGCGCAACCGCCCTTGGCACCTGCCCAGACGATCGGCTCGGTGAGCAGCGTCTCGGAGCCGGCCATCGGGTTCTTGGATGACTTGGTGACCAGCGTGATGTCGAGCTCGCGATCGTCCATGCGCCGGCGCAGATTGACGCTCTGGTCGATGATGACATCGACGGCGATAGAGGGATGCGATTGCGCGAAGCGCTTGAGCACATGCGGCAGGATACGCTCGCCATAGTCATCGGGCGAGCCGATGCGCACGACGCCGGAGATGTCGGGGATGATGAACTTGGACACGGCCTCGCGGTTGATGGCTAGCATTCGCCTGGCATAACCGAGCAGCATCTCGCCATCCGTCGTCAGCGCAACCGAGCGCGCGTCGCGCGAGAAGACCGAACGGCCGAGAATATCCTCAAGCTTCTTGATCTGCATGGAAACCGCCGACGGCGTGCGGAACACGGCGGTCGCCGCCGTGGTGAAGCTGCCGGTCTCGGCTATGGCGACAAAGGTCCTGAGGACGTCGAGATCGAGCAGCGGCAGGGGATGGTTGAGCGGGGCGTTCATGCTGTCCTATCCTTCAATTTCTCTGATCGAAAGCATCATTCCATTTCGTTTGATTGAATATCAGATTCACCCCATAGTCAACTGCATCGAAGGGTTGCTTCGATCTGGCCGGACCAGCAACAGAACAGAAACAGGAACCCGGCCAAGCGCGATGAAACAGAAACCAGCGGTCCTTAGTCAGGGTCGCCCAGGCCGGGGAAGGGTCTGGCAGCAAGAGAGGAAGTAAAATGTCTATTCTTTCATCCATCGGACGCTTTGCGGCCGAGTTCAATGCGGCCCGAGCCCGCCACCAGACCGAGCGGACCATTCGTTCGCTGCCCGTCGAACTGCAGAAGGACATCGGCTGGCCTGACGCATTCGACAAGGACACCAGCTATCGCCGCGGCGTCGGCTCCTGGGCGGGATCGAACTAAGTGAACACCACAACCAACGGCCTGCCGCATGTTTCCCCGACATCCGGCAGGCTTTCGTTTTTGTGCGGAAAGCAACCAGGCATGGAGCCATGCAAGCGTCGCATGACGCATATGAACAAGAAGCATGACGACCCGGCAAGGCAATTAACGCACTGTAAATATTCGTAAATTTTCCCGATGAAATAGCGGCACGAAATTGGGTTATGTCGTTTTTCCGTCTCGCCGCTTCGCTTTTGCAGCTTAAAAATTCGGCAGCCGGGCCTATATCACGGCCATCCAACGAGATGCCCCACTCCTGAGAAGATCTGCGAAGGCACCCCGTGTAACGCTATGCATGGAGAAGTGTCATGAAGTTCCTTACCCGCCTGTTCGCCGGCAAGAATCGCGAAATCAACCTGACCACCGCGCTTGAGCGCCAGCGGCTCGGCCGCACCATGCCCGGCCAGACCGGCGCGATGGCCGGCGCCCGTTTCGGCACGCTCGTCTAAACCAGATTCCCTAGCGCAGGTTCGAGCGCCTCCTCCAGGACGCTCGCCTGCATCTCGACCGCCGCCTGGGCCCGAAGGCCCCGCGGCGGTTTTCTTTTGCGCCATCCGACCTGCTGGCCAATTTGCGACCCATGTCGCAAATTTAGTCTAAGGATGGAGGCCAGACCCATTGACAATTAAGGGATTCTGGTGCGCCTTTGCTGATAGCGACATTCTGTTCGCGTCATCGTCAGCAAGGGTGGACCAACGTGAACGCCACGAAGCTTCCGGCCAAAAGGTCGTTCGTCTTCTTTCTCGTGCCTGATTTCACCATGATCGCCTTCGCGACGGCGCTCGACCCATTGCGATCGGCCAATCGCATGCTCGGCTACGACGCCTACAAATGGCGGCTGGCGAGCATCGACGGGCGCGCCGTGAAGGCGTCGAACGGCGTCGAATGCGCGGTCAACACCTCGCTCGACGAGGAGCGGCGCAAGATGGCCGGCTCCGACCGGCCGGACATGGTCATCGTCTGCAGCGGGCTCAACGTCGAGAGCTACAGCAACCGCACCGCCTTCGCCTGGCTGCGCGAGGAGTATAATCGCGGCGTCGCGGTCGGCGGCTTGTGCACCGGCGCGCATGTGCTCGCCGCCGCGGGCCTGCTTTCCAACAAGCGTTGCGCCATCCATTGGGAGAACCTGCCGGGCTTCTCGGAGGCCTTCCCCAAGGCCAACGTCTTCGCCGATCTCTTCGAAGTCGACCAGAACGTCTACACCTGCGCCGGCGGCACCGCAGCGCTCGACATGATGCTGAAGCTGATCGGCGACGATTTCGACGACAGCCTGGTCAACCGCGTCTGCGAACAGGTGCTGACCGACCGCGTGCGCAGCCCGACCGATCGCCAGCGCCTGCCGCTGCGGGCTCGGCTCGGGGTACAGAACGCGAAGGTGCTGTCGATCATCGAATTGATGGAAGCCAATCTTGCCGAGCCGCTTTCGCTGATCGAGGTGGCTGATCATGTTGGTCTCTCGCGCCGCCAGATCGAGCGGCTGTTTCGCACCGAGATGGGGCGCTCTCCTGCGCGCTATTACCTGGAAATCCGGCTCGATCGCGCGCGCCATCTGCTGGTGCAGTCGTCAATGCCGGTGGTGGAGGTGGCGGTCGCCTGCGGCTTCGTCTCGGCGTCGCATTTCTCGAAATGCTACCGCGAGCTCTACGCGCGCTCGCCGCAACAGGAGCGGCTGGACAGGAAGCAGTTGCTCGCTGCCTGAAGTCGTTTGACATCGGATCCATCCGAAAACCGCTTCGCACTTTTCGGTCCGATGCTCTATCGCTGGTCCCACATCCAGCTGCGGTCCCGCCACATCTTCTCGCCGACGAAGCAGTCGGCTTTTGGCGCTGCCTGCACCTTCACGACCGGCAGCCTGCCTTCTGCCGTCTCGGCCCGCCATGCCGGCGACAATGGTCCGGCGAGTTCCAGGACCAGTTTGCGCCTTATCGCCTCCGGGAACTGCGACCAGTCATTGACCGGAATCATGAACGCGCCGGGGCCGCCGATCACGCAGTCCGTGTAGTACTGGTCGAGATTGGTGACGTCGTAGACGCTGGAGAAGCCGCCGCTGGTCATCAAGGGCAGGCCGTTGATCGTGATGCCCTGCTCCACCGCGGCGTCACGCGCGGCTTCGACTGGCTCGCCCTGGTTGTTGGGTCCGTCGCCGGAAATGTCGATGACGCGCTTCATGCCGCGGAACTGGCTTTCGGCAAAAAGGTCAGCGCCAAAGGCCAGTGCGGAGGCGATCGAGGTCCGCCGCGCACTGTTCGCAGGCTGGGCGGAGAGTTTCGCGGCAACGCCTTCGGCATCGGCCTTGTTGGCGATGATCGTCCACGGCACGATCACATGGTGCGATGTCGTACCCGCCCATTCGAAATAGGTGACCGCGATCCTGCCGTGGACGCCATCGGCGATGGCCTGCAGCACGCGATCATGCGTCAGCGCGGCGGCGTAGCCGTCCCTCTGGATGTTGAGTTCGGTCGGCGACATGGAGAGCGAGACGTCGACCGCCAGCACAAGCTCGATATCGACCGGTTCGGCCGCAAGAGCAAAAGGCGCAAGGACGATGCCCAGCGCCGTGGCGGCGCCGGCCGCAACACCTAGCCATCCTCGCAGCGGCCAAGACATGCGCCAAGGTTATGCGAAAAAAACCGGATGGAAATGCGAAGCCTCTACCATCCCTTCACAATTTCGCGACCATGGGACCGCCCGCGGGTCGATTGCTCAGGGATCGTATATTCGTTGCCGGCCGCGATCCTGCTGCCACAGTTTCTCGCCGATCGCACAGTCATAGGCCGGATCGGTTCGTGCACTCACCAGGATCGGTTCGCTCGACTCCATCCGTTGCGGTCGCCGCGGCAGCGGCCCGCCCGCCAGCTCGAGCAGGAGCTTGCGGCGAAGCGCTTCGGGAAATTGCGACCAACTGACGACCGGCATGACGAAGGAGCCTGGCCCGCCGATGACGCATTCGCTGTAATAGGTGTCGAGCTCGGCCACGTCGTAGGGCATGAGGTCCGCGCTGCCCACCATCACCGGCAGCCCATTGATGATGACCTTCTGCGCGACCACAGCGTCGCGCGCGGCATCGACCGCTAGGCCCTCATTGTTCGGCCCATCCCCGGAGATGTCGATCACCCGCCTCACGCCGCGAAAACTGCTTTCGGCCAGAAGGTCCCCTGCGAAGTTCAGGGCGCCCGAGATGGAGGTACGGCGCGATTGGCGCGGCGTGGGGGCGGAAAGCTGCTGCGCGACGCGTTCCGCATCGGCCCGGCCGGCAATGATGGTCCAGGGAACGATGACATGCTGCGACGTGTGCCCCGCCCATTCGAAATAGGTGACGGCGATCTTGCCGTAGGGGCCATCGGCGATGGCTTTCAACACTTGTGGGTCCGTCAAGGCCTGCGCATAGCCGCGCCGCTGAATTTGAAGCTCGTCGGGCGACATCGAAAGTGAAATGTCGGCGGCGAGCACCAATTCGACATCGACCGGTTCCACGGCCGAGGCAGGAAATGCAAGGAACGCGGCTGCAGCCGCAAGCATCATGCGGACGTGGTGAAGCATCGATCGATAGTGCGTCAGCGGCGAAACCGTCGCCGCTCACAATCGCGTGAACACGAGAACCTTGCTTGCACCGCCGTTTGCCGAAGTTCGATCAGCTCCTCGGCTTGAGATTCTCCGGGTCGTAGAGCGGCTTGTAGCCGATGCCGGCGACCTCGACCGGGTAGGTTTCATTGAAATATTCGAGCAGCAGCTTGCGGCCTTCCTGGCAATGGGACCAAGGCAGATAGGCAAGCGCGATGTTCTTGCCGATGGTCGGTCCGTAGGCGACCGAGGTTGTGTAGGAGCGGCGGCCGAGTTCGTCGACCAGCACTTCCTTGGTGTCGGGATCGATGACCGGCATGGTGCCGACCGGATAGCGAGCGACGCCTCTGGAGTCGGTGTTCTCGGTCATCACCAGCGTGCAGAGCATGGCAGGCTGATTGTCGCGCGCCTTGTATTCGAGATGCTTGGCCTTGCCGCGGAAGTCCGCTTCCTTGACCTTCGGACGGGCAAGATCGGCCTCGATGAGGTTGTACTGGGTCAGGAGGTCGGCGTTCTGCAGGCGCAGCGACTTTTCCATGCGGCGGGAGTTGGCGTAGGTTTCCACGCCGAAAGCCATGACGCCCGTGGAGCGCAGCGCATCCCAAACGGCGAGGCCGTCCTCATACTTCATGTGTAGTTCCCAGCCCTGCTCGCCGACATAGGAGATGCGGAAGGCGGTGACGTTCTTTCCGGCAATCTCGATCTGCTTGATGGCGGCGAAGGCAAAGTTCTCGGGATCGAGCCCGCCGGGATCCGCGACCACCTTCTTCAGCGTTTCGCGGGCGTTGGGTCCCCAGATGCCGATAGTGATGTATTTCTCCGAAACATCCGTGATGGTGACGTCGAGGCCACGATCTTCGGCGACGCGCTTCATGTAGTGGAAGTCGCGCGGGCCTGCATCGGCGCCGTTCACGAGGCGGCAACGGTCGGCCATGCGGAAGACGGTGAAGTCGGCCCGCACCATGCCCTCGTCGTCGAGGAAATGGGTGTAGATGCCCTTGCCGATATTGGCGTCGCCGCCGATTTTTGCGGCGCAGAGCCATTCGAGCAGTTCGACGTGGTCCGGCCCCTCGATGTCGACCATGTGGAAGTGCGAGAGATTGACGATGCCGCAGTCCTCGCTCATCGCCAGGTGCTCGGCGTTGGAGACACGCCAGAAATGGCGGCTATCCCATTCGTTCTCGCGTATGGGAACGCGATTGCCGTATTTCTCCAGCAGGTGCTCGTTGGCCTTGTAGCCATGCGCACGCTCCCAGCCGCCAAGCTCCATGAAATAGCCGCCAAGCTCGACTTCGCGTTCATAGAAGGGCGAGCGCTTGACGTTCCGGCCGGTGGCGTAGGGCTCGCGAGAATGCACGGCCGGGAAGTAGATTTTTTGCGCCGCCTCGCGCGTGCGGCCCTCGATGAAATCTTCCTTGAGTTGATGCGGATAGAAGCGCGAATAGTCGATCGAGTTATGATCGATCTCGGTGCGGCCGTCGGTCATCCAGTCGGCGATGAGCTTGCCGTAGCCGGGGCCGTCCTTGACCCAGATGGCGACGCAGTACCAAAGCCCCCTCACCTTCTGGCTTTCGCCGCAGGACGGACCGCCGGCGGCCGACACCTGCAGCAGGCCGTTGAAGGAATGGCTCTCGTTATAGCCGAGCTCGCCGAGGATAGGCGTCAGCTCGATGGCGCGCTCCAGCGGCTCGATGATCTGCTCCATGTCGAGGTCGCGCTGGGACGGCGACAGGCGCGCCTGATCCTTCTCAAGGATCTCGCGCGGGTGGCAGAGACGCGGATTGTCGGTCTCGTAATAGCCCCACTCGATCTGGCCGCCCTCGGTGGTCTTCGGGTCGCCGGTGTCGCGCATGTAGGCCGAATTGCCCTGATCGCGCAGCAGCGGGTAGCCGATGTCCCTGCCCGTGCCCTCGAATTCGTTGAAGGGGCCAAAGAAGGTGAGCGGGTGATCGACCGGCATGACCGGCAGGTCCTCGCCGACCATTTCCGCGATGAGGCGACCCCAGATGCCGGCGCAGACGACGACGTGATCGGCCATGATCGTGCCGCGATGGGTGACGACGCCCTTGATGCGGCCATTCTCGACGATGAGCGAGGTTGCGGGCGTGTTGGCGAAGGATTTCAGCTTGCCGGACTTTTCCGCCGCATCGACCAGCTTGCCGGCAACCGTCTGTGAGCGGGGAACGACGAGGCCGGCGTCGGGATCGAACATGCCGCCCATCACCTGATCCTGCTCGATCAGCGGGAACAGCTTCTTGATCTCTTCCGGCGTGACGAGATGCGCGCGGGTGCCGAAGGCCTTGGCGGACGAGACCTTGCGCTTGATCTCCTCCATCCAGGTGTCGTCACCGGTGCGCGCGACCTCCAGCCCGCCGACGCGGGCGTAGTGACCCATCTTTTCGAAGAAATCGATGGAATACTGGGTCGTCCAGACGGACAGATAATCGTGGCTGGTGGTGTAGCAGAAGTCGGAAGCGTGGGCCGTCGAGCCGATGTCGGTGGGGATGCCGGACTTGTCGATGCCGACGATGTCGTCCCAGCCGCGCTCGATCAGGGGGTGCGCGAGCGACGCGCCGACGATGCCGCCGAGCCCGACGATGACGACCTTAGCCTTTTCCGGAAACCCTGCCATTGTCCGCTACTCCGAAGTGGTGTTGCGGCGGACTATAGGGCGTTGCGGAGGGATGATCGAAGCCTGTTTGCGACATTGCCGAAACGCCGCGCGACCATGCCGAAATCGAAAAAGGCCGGGCATGAACCCGGCCTCCATATCGCGCGCTGTGCGACTTCCTATTCGATGATATTGCCGCGCCCGCCTTCGATCTCCACCGTCTCGGGGCCGGCCAGAACCTCGCGGTCGCCGTTCGGCATTGTGACGAAGCAGCCCTGCGGGCAGATCT
>JAEYXI010000600.1 GCA_023428515.1 Pseudomonadota bacterium
GGCTTCGTCGGCTCGACGCCGATCGCGCAGTACATCTATGCGCGGGGCTGCGCGGCCGGCAAGCGCGTCCAGTGCTTCGGCGGCGCCAAGAACCACATGATCATCATGCCCGACGCCGACATGGACCAGACGGTCGATGCGCTGATCGGCGCCGGCTACGGCTCGGCCGGCGAGCGCTGCATGGCGATCTCGGTCGCGGTTCCCGTCGGCAACGATACGGCCAAACGGCTGATGGACAAGCTCATACCGCGCGTCGAGAGCTTGAAGGTCGGCCCGTCGACCGACAGCGCCGCCGATTTCGGCCCACTGGTGACGAAGCAGGCGCTGGAGCGCGTCAAGGGCTACGTCGACACCGGCGTCAAGGAAGGCGCCAAGCTCGTCGTCGACGGCCGCGGCTTCAAGATGCAGGGCTACGAGGACGGCTACTATATGGGCGGCTGCCTGTTCGACGAGGTGACGCCGGAGATGAAGATCTACAAGGAAGAGATTTTCGGCCCGGTACTCTCGGTGGTGCGTGCGCCGACCTATGAATATGCGCTGAAGATCACCAACGACCACGAGATGGGCAATGGCGTCGCGATCTTCACCCGCGACGGTGACGCAGCGCGCGACTTTGCCAGCCGCGTCCAGGTCGGCATGGTTGGCGTCAACGTGCCGATCCCCGTGCCGATCGCCTACTACACCTTCGGCGGCTGGAAGGCCTCGTCCTTCGGCGACCTCAACCAGCACGGCCCGGACGCCTTCCGCTTCTACACCAAGACCAAGACGGTCACCTCGCGCTGGCCGTCCGGCGTCAAGGACGGTGCGGAATTCGTCATCCCGACGATGAACTGACGATCCGATTCACTGCTAACCCGTTGACGGCCCGGCGCGAAAACGCCGGGCCGTTTTCGTTCCATCACATCCCGGATTTTGCGGTTACGGATTCGTGATGGAACGGGCGAAGCCCTGTGCTGCTTGACCCGCAACCGGGTCGCCACCTCGATTTGATAGGCCGCAAGGCAGGCTCCCGAAGTCCGAAATGTCGCCTGGACCAGGAGATGTCGAGATGAAACACGAATTGGTATTGCTGCCGGCGCTGATCGGCGGCCTGCTGGTCACAACCAGTCCTTCCCCGGCCCAGAACTTCTGCGCAGAGCGCGCCGAGATGGTGAGGTCACTGGCCGACAAGTTCCAGGAAAATCCTACCGCCATCGGCCAGATCAACGGCGACGCCGTCATCGAGGTCTTCGTGTCCCAGAAGGGCAGTTGGACGATCCTCGCCACCGGCACCGACGGCAAGAGTTGCGTGCTCTCGGCCGGCGAAGGTTTCGAGTTCAACGTGGCGGCGCTGAGCGACGGCGCCTGACTCCGAGGAAACTACCGCCTCGCCGCCGCCTCGGCATGCGCCCTCAGGAGGATCATGAGGCGGTCGGCCTCGGCCGCCGCGCCCTCTTCGTCGCCTTCGAGGATCGAGCGGATCAGGGCGACGTGATGCTCGGCCGATTCCGCCAGACCGGTTTCCGCATTGTAACGGTACCAGAAACGTCGGCTGTGGCTCTGTAGAGGGGCCGCGACGCGTGCGGCGAACGGATTGTCGGCCGCGACCGCCAGCGCCTCGTCGAGCGCCTTGTCGGCCTGCAGGAAGGCAAGCACGTCGGCGGCGATCACCGCCTGCCGCATCGCCAGCGCCGAAGCATGAAAGAGGTCCGCCGCATTGCGCGTGACGAAGCGCGCGGCGGATCGCGCCAGCAGCAGTTCCAGGCTGCGCCTGGCATCGATCACCCTGACCCAGTCGCCGGGATGCAGCGGGGCAATGGCCAGGCCGGCGCGCGGCCTGATCTCGACCAGCCCCTCCCAGGCGAGCCGCTGGATCGCCTCGCGAACCGGCGTCCGGCCGAGGCCGAGACGGTCGATCAGCGCGCCTTCCGTCACCACGCTTCCCGGCAGAAGGTCGAGCGTCACGATCATCCGCTCCAGCGCATGATAAGCTCGGATTGCCGCCGGTTCCTGCGCTATGCCATTGGAATTCAAGCCAAACTCCCTTGATATATTTTTGATATATCACGTTCGGACAGGGATTGACAGAGCGCCGAGTCTTAAGATATATCACTGATATATCAGATGGAGGTTGCCATGTGGGCCGGTATATTCCCAGCAGTCACGACCAAATTCACCGCTGACGATCAGCTCGACCATGCCGAGATGGAGCGCTGTTTCGCGCTGCAGATCGAGGCCGGATGCGACGGCATCATCGTCGCCGGCTCGCTCGGCGAAGGCCCGATGCTCAGCCAAGACGAGAAGGTCGAGGTGCTGAAGACCGCCCAGAAGGTCGCCGGCAAGAAGCCGGTGCTCCTGACCATCAACGAAGCAGGCACCCGCGAAGCGGCCGCGATGGCTAAAAAGGCGGCCAAGGCCGGCGCCAACGGCCTGATGGTCGTGCCCTCGCCGATCTACCACACCAATCCGGACGAGACGGTTGCCGCGCTCTCGGCGGTGGCGCAGGCCGGAGACCTGCCGGTGATGATCTATTCCAACAAAATCGCCTACCGCGTCGACGTCACCATCGCCGATATGGAGAAGCTGGCGAAGGACGAGCGTTTCGTGGCGATCAAGGAATCGTCCGACGACATCCGCCGCTCGACCGACATCATCAACCATTTCGGCGACCGCTACGACCTCTTCACCGGCGTCGACAATCTGGCCTTCGAGGCGCTGTCGGTCGGCGCGATCGGCTGGGTGGCCGGCCTGGTCGTCGCCTTCCCCAAGGAGACGGTGGCGATCTACCAGCTCATGAAGCAGGGACGCCGCGAGGAAGCGCTGGCAGTCTACCGCTGGTTCCGCCCGCTGCTCGACCTCGACGTCTCGACCTATCTCGTCCAGAACATCAAGCTCGCGGAAGTTCTGGCCATCGGCACCAACGACCGCGTGCGCATGCCGCGCCAGCCGCTGACGGGCGAGCGTCGTGCGATGGTGGAGAAGATCGTCAGCCAGGCGATCGCGACACGGCCTGACTTGTCGAAGTTCTCGCTGGCGAAGGCGGCGTAGAGTTCTACTCCCACGGGGAGCCGATGGCGGCAGCCGGATGACAGACGGTACCCGATTGGCACGTATTTCGAGATCGGCCGCACCGTGGTGCCGCCCCTCACCCTTACCCTCTCCCCGTGAAAAACGGGAAGAGGGGGGCACCAGCGTTGCGGCCAGCTCACTTCTCCCCGTTCTGACGGGGAGAAGTGCCCGGCAGGGCGATGAGGGGCAGCGCCGACGACTACAGAGCATGGCTGAACGGTCATGATCGCGCAGGAGAAGGACATCGCCATTGTCGGGGCGGGCATCGTCGGCATCTGCGCGGCTGCTTATCTTGCGGAAGCCGGCTATCGCGTGACGGTGTACGACCGCACCGGTGTCTGCGAGGAGACGAGTTCCGGCAATGCGTCGGCCTTCGCCTTCTCCGACGTGCTGCCGCTCGCCCACAAGGGCATGATGAAGAACCTGCCGCGATGGCTGGCCGATCCGCTCGGGCCGCTCGCCATCCCGCCGGCCTATCTGCCGAAGCTCCTGCCCTGGCTGTGGCGCTTCTGGCGCGCCGGCTCGCCTGGACATTTCGAGGCGGGCCTCGCCGCGCAGGCCGGCATGATGAAGCTGGCGGAGCCCGAATGGATGGGCCTGCTCGATCGCTCCGGCACCAAAAGCATGCTGCGCGAGGACGGCTCGCTGGAACTTTACGAGAGCGAGGCAGAATTCCAGGCGTCCCTGCCCGGTTGGGCCGCGCGCGACCGTTTCCATATTCCATACCGCCATGTCGATGGCGACGAACTGGCCGCACTGCAGCCCGGCCTGTCGAAGCAATTCGTCAAGGCAACCTTCGTCCCCGGCTGGAAAACCTCGATCGACCCGAAACTGCTGGGCAAGGCGATCTGGGCCTATGCGGAACGCCTCGGCGCCGGGTTCGTGAAGGGCGATGTCGGGCTCGTCATGCCGACGAAGAACGGCGTCACCATCCAGCTCAAAGAGGGGCGGACGGTCCTCGCCGACAAGGCCCTCATCGCGGCCGGCGCGTGGTCGCATAAGCTCGCTGCGCAGCTTGGCGACAGGATTCCACTCGAGACCGAGCGCGGCTACAACACGACGTTGCCGGTCGACGCCTTCGACGTGAAGCGCCAGCTCATCTTCGGCGGCCATGGCTTCGTCATCACGCCGCTCTCGACCGGCCTGCGCATCGGCGGCGCGGTGGAGCTCGGCGGGTTGAAACTGCCGCCAAACTATGCACGCTCGAAAGCGATGCTCGAAAAGGCAAGTCGCTTCCTGCCCGGCCTGAAGACGGAAGGCGGCCGCGAATGGATGGGCTACCGCCCCTCGCTGCCCGATTCGCTGCCGGCGATCGGCCGCTCGAGGATGTCGGCCAATGTGTATTATGCCTTCGGTCACGGCCATCTCGGCAAGACCCAGGCCGCGGGCACCGCCCGCCTGATCCGTGATCTGGTTTCAGGCCAGGCGCCGGCGCTCGATCTTCAACCGTTCAGTCCGCAGCGTTTCTGAGGAATTCCGCCAAAATGGCCCGACACACCTTCACCTGCATAGACGGCCATACCTGCGGCAATCCGGTGCGGCTGGTCGCCGGCGGCGGGCCGCTGCTCCAAGGCGCCTCGATGATGGAGCGGCGCGCGCATTTCCTCGCCGAATACGACTGGATCCGCACCGGGCTGATGTTCGAGCCGCGCGGCCACGACGTGATGTCGGGCTCGATCCTCTACCCGCCGACCCGCGAGGATTGCGACATCGCCATCCTGTTCATCGAGACATCTGGCTGCCTGCCCATGTGCGGCCACGGCACGATCGGCACGGTGACGATGGCGATCGAGAACGGGCTGGTGAGGCCAAAGACGCCGGGCGTGCTGCGTCTCGATACTCCGGCGGGGCTGGTGATCGCCGAATACCGGCAGGAAGGCGAATATGTCGAGGAAGTCCGCATCACCAATGTGCCTTCCTTCCTCTATGCGGAGGGGCTGACCGTCGACTGCCCCGATCTCGGCGAGATCAAGGTGGACGTCGCCTATGGCGGCAATTTCTACGCCATCGTCGAGCCGCAGGCGAACTACACCGACATGGCCGACTATTCGGCCGGGCAGCTCATCGCCTGGAGCCCGGTGGTGCGCCGGAGGCTGAACGAGAAATACAGTTTCGAGCATCCCGAGAACCCCGGCATCAACCGCCTCAGCCACATGCTTTGGACCGGCAAGCCGGTTCATCCGGAGGCCGATGCGCGCAACGCCGTCTTCTACGGCGACAAGGCGATCGATCGCAGCCCCTGCGGCACCGGCACTTCGGCGCGCATGGCGCAGCTCCATGCCAAGGGGAAGCTGAAGGCGGGCGACAGCTTCGTGCACGAGTCGATCATCGGCTCGCTGTTCAAGGGGCGCGTCGAGAAGGAAGTGAGCGTCGCCAACAAGCCGGCTATCATTCCCTCGATCGGCGGCTGGGCGCGCCAGACAGGCCTCAACACCATCTTCATCGACGACAGGGACCCCTTCGCCCATGGCTTCGTCGTCGCATAGAAAAGCACCGGCGACGGTGCTGCCCGGAAGGGTGCAACAACGTGCCGGAACGCAACAAATTTTCGCGATCTGCCGGTTTGACCGCAGTATCTTCGATATACGGGCTTGCCTTGGCCCGATTCCTCAAGGACATTGCGTTGTGCCAATGATAGCTTCCGCGATGGTCCAGGGGCAGTTGAGGGGATTTCGACGCAGCCGGGGAACGTGCCGCAAGGGCATGTTGCATCGCGAAAAATTGACGTTGCAATCCGGGCGCGAAACTTTAGGACTAATGGAAAGCAAGAAAAGGAATGCGTCCACAGGGCGACATTCCCGGGGAGCAGCGTACAGATGGAATATTTCGTCCAGCAGCTTGTAAACGGGCTGACGCTGGGATCGATCTATGGGCTGATCGCGATCGGCTATACGATGGTCTACGGCATCATCGGCATGATCAACTTCGCCCATGGCGACATCTTCATGGTCGGCGCCTTCATCGCCCTGATCGTCTTTCTCTTCCTCGTCAGCATTTTCCTCTCGGTCAACGTCGTGATCTTCCTGCTGATCATGATGATCGTGGCGATGCTGCTCACCAGCCTCTACAGCTGGACGATCGAGAAGGTCGCCTATAGGCCGCTGCGCGGCTCCTTCCGGCTGGCGCCGCTGATCACCGCCATCGGCATGTCGATCGCGCTGTCGAACTTCGTGCAGGTCACCCAGGGCCCGCGCAACAAGCCGATCCCGCCGATGATCTCGACCGTCTACAACGTGTTCGGCATCTCGATCTCGGCCAAGCAGATCGTCATCGTGGTGGTGACCGCCGTCCTGCTCACCATCTTCTGGTATCTGGTCAACAAGACGGCGCTGGGCCGCGCCCAGCGCGCCTGCGAGCAGGATCGCAAGATGGCGGCGCTGCTCGGCATCGACGTCGACCGCACCATCTCGATCACCTTCATCATGGGCGCCTCGCTCGCTGCCGTCGCCGGCACGCTCTACCTCATGTATTACGGCGTCGTGTCCTTCTCCGACGGTTTCGTGCCCGGCGTGAAGGCCTTCACGGCAGCCGTGCTCGGCGGCATCGGCTCAATCCCCGGCGCGGTGCTCGGCGGCCTGCTCATCGGCTTCATCGAGGGCATGTGGTCGGCCTATTTCTCGATCGACTACAAGGATGTCGCCGCCTTCTCGATCCTGGCCATCGTGCTGATCTTCCTGCCATCCGGCATCCTCGGCCGGCCAGAAGTCGAAAAGGTCTGAGCGAATGGCCGTCGTCGCACCCGATAGCGTCGTGCAGAACCGCGTCGCCGAGCCAAG
>JAEYXI010000004.1 GCA_023428515.1 Pseudomonadota bacterium
GGCCAGGGCAAGCTCACCGGCCAAACGATCGCTGTGCCCGGCGATCCGTCTTCCGCCGGCTTCCCGCTGGTGGCGGCGCTCATCGTGCCGGGCTCGGACATCGTCATCGAGAACGTCCTGATGAATCCGACGCGCACCGGCCTGCTTCTGACGCTGCAGGAGATGGGCGGCAATATCGACGTGCTCAATCCGCGCAACGCCGGCGGCGAGGACGTCGCCGATCTGCGCGTGCGTTCCTCCGATCTCAAGGGCGTGACCGTGCCGGCGCATCGCGCGCCGTCGATGATCGATGAATATCCGGTACTCGCCGTCGCCGCCTCCTTCGCGGAAGGCGAGACGCTCATGGAGGGTCTGGAGGAGCTGCGCGTCAAGGAGAGCGACCGGCTTGCCGCCGTCGCGCGGGGACTCGAGGCCAACGGCGTCGACTGTACCGAGGCCGAGACGTCGCTCGCTGTTCGGGGACGTCCAGGCGGCAAGGACCTCGGCGGCGGCACCGTGAAGACCCATCTCGACCACCGCATCGCCATGAGCTTCCTGATACTCGGCCTAGCGACCGAAAAGCCGGTTACCATCGACGATCAAGCCATGATAGCCACCAGCTTCCCGGAATTCATGGGTCTGATGAAAGGACTCGGCGCACAGATCGATTGACGGCGCCGAACGCCAACCGACAGGCAAGGACATGTCTACGATCGAGGCGGGAGTGAAAGCCCCGCCAAATCCGTGGCGCGAGGAAATCCGCGCCATGCTCCAGCTTTCCTGGCCGATGATTCTGACGAATCTCGGCCAGACGGCGATGACCGCGACCGACGTGCTCATGATGGGCCGGCTCGGACCGGATGCGCTTGCCGCGGGATCGCTGGGCGCCAACCTCTACTTCATGCCGCTCATCTTCGGCATTGGCCTGATGACGGCGGCCTCGCCGATGATCGCCACGGAACTCGGCCGCCGGCGCCATTCGGTGCGCGACGTGCGCCGCACGGTGCGGCAGGGCCTGTGGCTTGCCGTTATGGTGTCGAGCCCGATCTGGCTGTTCCTGTGGCAGGCCGAGCCGATCCTCATGGCCATGGGCCAGGAACCGCGATTGGCCGCGATGGCCGGCTCCTATGTGCATACGCTGATGTGGGCAAGCCTGCCGTTCCACGCCTATCTGGTGCTGCGTTCCTTCATATCCGCCTTGGAGCGACCGCGCTGGGCGCTGATCATCGTGTTCGCGGCGGTCGCCTTCAACGCGCTGGCCAACTGGTGCCTGATGTACGGCAACCTCGGCTTTCCGGCCCTCGGCCTGCCAGGCTCCGGCATGGCGACGACTTTGTCTTCGGTGTTGATGTTCGCGGGCATGGCCTGGGTGGTGAGCTTCGAACGCCGGTTCCGCTGCTACCGGCTGTTCGGCCGCTTCTGGCGCGCCGACTGGCCGCGCCTCAAGGCGTTCGCAAGACTTGGCCTGCCGATCGCCGCGCTTCTGCTTTTCGAGGTCTCGATCTTCAACGCGGCATCTTTCCTGATGGGGCTGATCAACGCCACCTCGATCGCCGCCTATGCGATCGCTATCCAGGTCGCCTCGCTCGCCTTCATGGTGCCGCTCGGCCTCGGCCAGGCGGTGACGGTGCGGGTCGGCAGGGCACACGGTTCTGGTGATTATGAAGCGGTGACCCGGGCCGGCTGGACAGCCTATGCGATGGGCGTCGGCTTCATGGCGGTCACGGCGGCGATGATGATCCTGTTTCCGCATCTGCTGATTGCTGCTTTCATCGACCTGGAGGCGCCTGGAAATGCCGATGTCGTGCGGCTGGCGGCTGTTTTCCTTGCCTTCGCCGGCCTGTTTCAGGTCGTTGACGGCGCGCAAGCCGTGGGAGGCGGCATGCTGCGCGGGTTGCACGACACGACGGTGCCGATGATGTATGCGCTGTTCGGCTATTGGGGCGTCGGCCTGCCGCTCGGCGTGTTGCTCGCCTTCCCGCTCGGGCTCGAGGGCCGTGGCATCTGGATAGGCCTGTCGGCTGGCCTGGCGGTGGTGGCCGTGCTTCTGCTCGCCCGCTGGCTGCGGCGCGACAAGCTGGGGCTGACCCGGTAGGCTGGCCGAGCCGCACGGTAACCCTAACTTCGCGGCCATATGGCTTCGAGGCGTCGTCCGCTCTATGTTTGCAGCCGAAGTTGCGGGAGCGGAACCATGGCGAATCCTTTCTTCAGCCTGTCGGCCATCACTCTGGCGGCAGGTCTCGCAGTTGCCGGCGTCGGGTCGACGCAAGCGGCGCCTGCTTTCGTACCGGCACCGGCGAGCGCCCGGTTGGATATCGTGCAGGTGCAAGTCGACGCAAAGGTGGTCCGGCGCGACAGGTTTCATCGCGATAGCGAAGGTGGGGCCTGGAAGAAGCGCCGCCATCATCATCACGAGGGGCGCGGAGAAGCACGCCACCGCGACGGCCGCTCCAGCCTCTACCGGCCAAAGACGACGCCGAAATTCGCCTATGATGCGGATGGCAATCTGCGCATCTACGACCGGGATCGCCGCTGGAAGCGCGACGGCCGGGATGATTGGGACGGCCGGGACTGGCGCAAGAAAAGGCAGAAGCAGCCGCGTATCTACCGGATGGACAGCCTGAGCCACCAGGACCTCTCGCCGGGGCTGAGAGGTATTCTCACGACCGTTCCGGACTGAGGCCGCTCCCGGGGGGCAGCGCTTCCTTCCGCCCCTGGAAACCTGCCGCGCCAGCTGTCCTTTCCATCGTGCCAGCGCCGCAACAGGCGAGCGCAGCTGAAAAATCAATGCTATAGGCGTTCGGCTGCCGGATCGAACGCCGTCGGAAAGGACGTGCATGACGACGAGAACCGATATCGCGACACGTGTGTACAACCACACCTGGAAGCTCGACCCGATCGTGCGCAGCCTGCTCGACACGGATTTCTACAAGCTCCTGATGCTGCAGATGATCTGGGGCATGTACCCCAAGGTCGACGCCACCTTCTCGCTGATCAACCGCACCACCTCGGTCAGGCTCGCCGACGAGATCGACGAGCAGGAGCTGCGCGAACAGCTCGACCATGCGCGCACGCTGCGGTTCACCAAGAAAGAGATGATCTGACTGGGCGGCAACACCTTCTACGGCCGCAAGCAGATCTTCGAGCCGGAGTTCCTGGCCTGGCTGGAGGATTTTCAGCTGCCTGAATACGAACTCAGGAAACGCGACGGGCAGTACGAGCTCGAATTCCCCGGTCCGTGGATGTACACGACGCTCTGGGAAATCCCCGCGCTCGCCATCATCAATGAGCTGCGCTCGCGCTCGGCGATGAAGAATCTCGGCCCCTTCGCGCTTGACGTGCTCTACGCCCGCGCCAAGGCCAGGATGTGGGACAAGACCGAGAGGCTGCGGGCGCTGCCTGCCATCAAGATCTCGGATTTCGGCACAAGGCGGCGGCATTCCTTCCTTTGGCAGCGCTGGTGCGTCGAGGCGCTGAAGGAAGGCATCGGCGAAGCTTTCACCGGCACGTCCAACGTGAAGCTCGCCATGGACACCGACCTCGAGGCGCTGGGCACCAACGCGCATGAACTGCCGATGGTGCTCGCCGCGCTTGCGAAGAACGAGAAGGAGCTGCGCGCGGCCCCCTACAAGGTGCTGCAGGACTGGCAGCGCTACTACGGCGGCAACCTGCTGATCGTTCTGCCTGACGCCTTCGGCACCGCGGCCTTTCTGCGCGACGCGCCGGACTGGGTCGCGGGCTGGACGGGCTTCCGCCCAGACAGCGCCCCGCCGATCGAAGGGGGCGAGAAGATCCTTTCCTGGTGGCGCGAGAAGGGCGTCGACCCCAGGAAGAAGCTGTTGATCTTCTCCGACGGGCTGGAGGTCGACACGATCGTCGAGACCTACAAGCACTTCCGCGGCAAGGTGCGCATGTCCTTCGGCTGGGGCACCAACCTCACCAACGATTTCGAGGACTGCGCTCCGGAGGAGATCGACGGGCTGAACGCCATCTCGCTGGTCTGCAAGGTCACCGAGGCGAACGGAAGGCCTGCGGTGAAGCTGTCGGACAATCCGGCCAAGGCGACCGGCGATCTTCAGGAGATCAAGCGCTATCTGCGCGTCTTCGGCGAGGAAGATCGCGTCGAGCAGCTTGTGAAGGTGTGACGGAAGGCCGCTTCCTTTCAGTCTCGGCCCGTTGGGCATCGACCTCTCCTTCGTGCTTCATGGGAGCGGGAAGGGCAGCCTGGCTTGGCGGGCTCATCGCTTTCCTTCCTGCTGAAGCTCTCGCCCATGCTTCGGACCGCGGCCACGTGCTGCTGCTGCCGACAGGACACTATCTTGTCGGCGGGGCGCTGGCGGTGGCGGCGAGTTTCCTCGTATTGCTCTTCGTCAGCCGGGAAACGCTGGAACGACTGGCAGGCGCAAGGCTGGTACTAGGCGGCGTGCCGGAAGCGCTTCGGCTGCCGCTCGGCCTGATCTCCTTCCTGGCGTTCGCCGTGCTGGTGGCCGCAGGTTTTCTCGGCAGTCGCGACCCGCTCTCCAATCCGCTGCCGCTGATTGTCTGGACGCTGATCTGGGTCGGGCTGACCCTGGTCCAGGGCCTATTCGGAAATCTTTGGGCGTGGATCAATCCCTGGTATGGGCCATGGCGTGTCGTGAGCGCCCTTGCCGGCAGGACCCGATCCGAGCCGCCGCCCCTGAAGCTGCCGACATGGGTCGGCATGTGGCCGGCTGTCTTGCTGTTCCTCGCCTTCGCCTGGTTCGAGCTGATTTATCCGGCGCCGGATGACCCGGCCAAACTCGCCTGGGCAGTCGGCGTCTACTGGATATTCAGCTTCGCCATGATGATGGCCTTCGGCCACGACACGTGGAGCAGGCGCGGGGAATTCCTCTCCGTGTTCTTCGGAATGGTGGCCAGGTTCGGCATTTTCGTGCAGACCCCGCGTGAAGGCCTGCACGGGCACCTGTCGCTCTGTCTGCCGGGTGCAAAACTCGCGACTACGCCGGCGCTTCCGTTGAGCGGCGCGCTTTTCCTGCTTTTCGCGCTTGCGTCCGTATCGTTCGACGGGCTGTCCAAGACCTTCTTCTATTTCAGCCTGAACGGGCTCAACCCGCTGGAATTTCCCGGCCGCACCGCGCTGATCCCTATCAATACCGCCGGCTTGCTCGGCAGTTGCGTCATATTGGCGTCCGTTTTTCTCCTCTGCGTCGTCGTCGGGGAACGGTTGTCCGGAAGCCGGCAAAGCTTCCTCGTCGCAGCCGGCACCTTCGTGTGGTCGATCGTGCCGATCGCCCTTGCCTACCACTTCTCGCATTACCTCACCGCGCTGCTGGTCAACGGGCAATATGCGCTGGTCGCGCTCTCCGATCCCTTCTCGCTCGGCTGGAATCTGTTCGGCACCGCGCACATGCCGGTAGCAGCCGCCATCGCTGCAGGGTCGGATGCGGCCTGGCTCGTCTGGAACGCCCAGGCCGCGGCGATCGTCTCGGGGCATGTGCTGGCCGTGCTCTGCGCGCATCTGCTCGCTTTTCGCCTCCACGGGACGTCGCGGGCGGCCGCGCTCAGCCAGTTGCCGCTGACCATGCTGATGATCGCCTACACGGTGTTCGGCCTGTGGCTGCTGTCGACGCCGACGGCGGGATGACATGCCGCGGCGGCAACGCTGTTGCCAGCGTCCGGACTGATGGTTTAGTTTTTCAGCACACGATTTTCTCGCCGCCGCCGAGGGCAGACGGACGGCAGTCCTCCATAAGTCGACGACAACACGAAAATCAGGGGAACCCGCATGACCGACAATCGCGATTCCACGCAACTCTTCGGCAGGAAGATTTCCCGTCGCGGCACATTGAAGGGGCTTGGTGCGACGGCCGCCGGCATCGTCGCCGGACCGATAGTCACTGGACCGGGCTTCGTGCGCTACGCGCAGGCGCAGAGCTCGGCGCCGATCAAGATCGGCTTCCAGGCGCCTCGCCCCGGCATCGGCGCCGCCTACGGGCGCTGGAACGATAAGACGACCAACGCTGCCATCAAGGCTATCAACGACGCCGGCGGCATCACCGGCCGCCCGGTGGAGATCATCGTCGAGGACGACGGCACCGATCCCGGCCGCGGCGCCGAGGTGGTCGGCAAGTTCGCCACCCAGCACAAGGTGGACCTCGCCTACGGCACGCTGTTCTCCCATGTCGTCATCGGTTCGGCGCCGGTGGCGGGCGAGATGAAGCTGCCCTATTTCGTCGTCTCCGAAGGCCACCACGTCGCTTCGACCAAACTCAACCGCTACGTTTTCCAGCCCGGCATCACCGACGTGAAGAGCCAGATCCAGGCGATGGCCCCGTGGATCGCGGCCAATGCCGGCAAGAAGGTCACGATGATCTTCCCCGACTTCGCCTTCGGCTACGACCACCGCGATTTCCTGCCGCCGGCGCTGAAGGCGCAAGGCGCGGACGTGGTCGCGCAGATAGCCATTCCGCCGACGGAGAGCAGTTTTACGAAATACTTCCCGCAAATCCCTGCCGACACGGAGGTGATCTACCATGTGATGGTCGGTCCGGCGGTGCTGACCTTCGTCAAGGAGCTCGGCGAGTTCTACGGCTCGAACCGGCCGCAGCTCTTCGGCTTCATCGACAGCCTGGAGGCGGTGGACATCAACAGCTCCGGCCTGGAATTCCTCGACGGCAGCCATTTCTGGGAAGGCTCGCCGCGCTATGCCCAGCCGGACGACACGGACGCCATGAAGGCCTACCGCGCGGCCGTTGGCATCGACGACAACGGCGCGTCGGTCGACGATCCGAAGGACGTCTCGACCGCCGCCCACATGTTCGGCTGCTGGGAGACGCTCTACGTCATCAAGAAGGCGATGGAGGATGCCGGCTACAAGGGTCCGGAGGATCGCGCCAAGCTGGTCGAGGCGACCGAGGCGCTGACCGAGTTCGCCGAGGGGCCGGAGCACCCGCAGGGCAAGAAGACGTTCAACGGCAAGATCCATCAGTGTTTCGGCATCCAGAACATCTCCAAGGTCGAGGATGGCAAGCTCAAGGTCGTGCACAAGACCTCGATCGAGGATGGGCTCTACGAGCCGGAAGGCGATTACACGACCCAGCCGCTGTGAATGTCGCCGGATTCTTGTCTTCTTTCTTTCGGGGGAGGTAGCGGCGCCTGAATGGCATTCGGACCTCACCTCCTCCTCGCCACTCTCGAAGGCCTCGTCACCGCTGCCGTTCTGGCGCTGATGGCGCTCGGCCTTTCGCTCGTCTTCGGCGTGATGCGCGTGGTCAACGTCGCGCATGGCGAGTTCTTCATGCTGGGCGCGGTGCTTGCCTGGGCGGTCGCGTCCGCGCTCGGCGGTCACCCGGCGGTCGGCTTCCTTGCCGCCCTGATCGTCTCGCCGCTCGTCGTCGGTGCGATTGCGCTCGCCGCCGACCGGCTGGTGCTGAAGCGGCTGGACTACAATCCGGAAGCAACGATCGTCGCCACGATCGGCCTGCTCTACATCATCCAGCAGGTGGCGCTCACCTTCTATGGCGCCGATGCACGGCCGGTCGAAGCGCCGTTCAACTACCGGATACTCCTGCCCTGGTTCGGCTACTCCGGCTACAAGCTGGCGGTGATCGCGGCGTCCATTCTGCTGCTCATAGCCACCTGGCTCGTGCTGTCGCGCACGAAAATCGGCATGGTGATGCGCGCCACGCAATATGACAGCGAGACGGCGCAGGCCTTCGGCATTCCGGTCGGCCGCGTCTATGCCGGTGTCTTCGCCGTCGGCGCCATGCTGGCCGCGATCGCCGCCGTGCTCATCGTGCCGATCAGCCAGGCGCATTATCTGATGGGTCGCGATCCGCTGCTCCTCTCCTTCATCGTCGTCATCATCGGCGGGCTGGGCAGCCTGCGCGGCACGGTGGTGGCGGCGCTGCTGATCGGCGTGTCGGACGGCATCATCTCCATGTTCTTCTCGCCGACCTTGGCGAAGATCATCGCGACGCTGGCCGTCGCGATGGTGCTCGTATTTCGGCCGCAGGGCCTGTTCGGGACGGCGGCGCGATGACTGAAAATCCGGGCAAGGCGATCGCCCTGCACGCCGTCGTCATCATCGTGCTGTTCGCACTGAACTTCGTGCTGCCCGACTACCATCACGGCGTGTTGGCGCGCGTTCTGGTGCTGGCCGTCTTCGCCATGGGCTACAATCTGCTCTTCGGCTATGCCGGATTGCTCAGCCTCGGCCACGCCATGTTCTTCGCCGCCGGCCTCTACGGCGCGGGGCTGACCATGTACCACCTTGCCTGGGGTGTGCCCGCCGCCTTCCTCGCCGGCCTCGCCGCCGGCGCGCTGCTTGCGCTTGTCATCGGCGTGCTTGCGCTGCGCACCAGGGGCGTCGCCTTCATGATCGTCACCATGATGTTCGCACAGGTCGCCTATCTGCTCGTCTATTATTTCGGGACCTGGACGCGCGGCGACGAAGGGCTCGTCATCCAGCAGCACGAGCGCGCGATCACGCTCGGCAGTTCGACGCTCGACCTCACCAATCCGACGATCCGCTATATGACGGCGCTTCTCCTCTTCTCGATCGTACTTCTCATCACGCTGTTCGTCGTCCGCTCGTCCTTCGGGCGGGTGCTCGTCGCCATACGCGAGAACGAGGAGCGGACGAAGATGCTGGGCTACGACACCTTCGCCAACAAACTCGCCGCCATGGTCGCCTCGGGCGCGATCTGCGCGGCGGCGGGCGCCGCCTATGTTATCCTGTTCGGCTATGTCGGCTCGACGCTCGCGTCCGTGCAATATTCGATCCTGCCATTGCTCTGGGTGCTGCTCGGCGGCGCGGCCACCACGCTCGGGCCGCTCGTCGGTACGGTGCTGATGTACTATCTGATCGACGGCTCGAGCGACCTCCTCAAGGCTTACCTGCCCGGATGGAACATCAGCTATCTCGGCATTGTCGGCGTGGCGCTGATCCTCCTCGTCCTGTTTTTTCCGAAGGGTATTCTCGGCACGATCCGCAAGCGCTGGGCGAGGTGGCTGCCATGACGCCGCTGCTGACCACCCGGGGGCTCAGCCGCCGCTACGGCGGGCTGAAGGCGGTCGACGAGGTCGACTTCGCCGTGTTGCCCGGCGAGATCCGCGCCATCATCGGTCCCAACGGCGCCGGCAAGACGACCCTGGTCAGCCTGATCTGCGGCCGCGTCGAGCCGACTTCCGGCATCATCGTCTTCGACGGCAGCGCCATCACCGACATGCCGCCGCATCGGCGGGTGAGGCAAGGGATCGCCTACACGTTCCAGATCACCAGCGTCTTCGCCAATCTCAGCGCCTACGACAATGTCGCGCTGCCGGTGCAGCGCACCTTGACCGACGGACGCCGGCTCGGCGCGGTGCATGCCGCCGTCATGTCGGCCCTGGCGCGGGTAGGCCTCGCCGGTCGCGAGCACGCGATCGCCGGTACGCTGTCCTACGGCCACCAGCGCCTGCTCGAAGTGGCGATGGGGCTGGCGCTCAAGCCAAGGCTGCTCATCCTCGACGAACCGACACAGGGGCTTTCCGACGGCGAGATCGACAATTTCATTGGACTGGTGCGCGAGATTGCGCGCGACGCCACCGTGCTCCTGATCGAGCACAACATGCCGGTGGTGATGCAGCTCGCCGATCGCATCACGGTGATGAATACGGGCCGCATCCTCGCGGAAGGCACACCGGATCAGATCCGCGCCAATGCCGAGGTGCAGCATGCTTATCTCGGTACGCCCGAGGAGACCGAGAACGATGGCTGAGGCGCTGGTCATCTCAAACCTCGACTGCTTCTATGAGGAGACGCAGGTCCTTCATGGGCTGAACCTTTCGCTGAGAAAGGGCGAGGTGCATTGCCTGCTCGGCCGCAACGGCGCCGGCAAGACGACGGCATTGAAGGCGATCATGGGGCTGGTGCCGGCGCGCGCCGGTTCGATCAGGCTCGGCGAGGTCGAACTCACTGGGCTGCCTGCCCATGAAGTGCCCAAGGCCGGCGTTGCCTATGTGCCGCAGGGACGGCGACTCTTTGCCGAAATGACGGTGGCCGAGAACATCGAGATCGGGCTTTATGCGCGCAACAAGGACCGCAAGGTACGCGATGCCGTGCTCGACCTCTTCCCCATCTTGCGCGAGCGGCTCAAGCAGCGTTCCGGCACGCTGTCGGGCGGCGAGCAGCAAATGCTCGCCATGGCGCGCGCGCTTTGCCTGGAGCCGCAGGTCCTGCTGCTCGACGAGCCGACCGAGGGTCTGATGCCCTCGATGATCGCGAAGATCCGTGAGACGGTGGCGAAGCTCCGCGAGCGGGGCGTCTCGACCATTCTCGTCGAGCAGCGCGTCGACGCCGTGCTGCCGGTCGCCGACCGGGTGTCCTTCATCGAGAACGGACGCACGCGCGAGACGGTGGAGGTCAGCCGCCTCCGCGACGAGCCGGAACTCGTGAAGCGCTATGTCGGCGTGAGCTGACTTCCTCCGCAAGCGATCTCCGTTCCATATCCCGGACATGCAAAATCCTTCCCGCGCCTCATTTTTCGAAGCCGGGGTGTGGGAAGGCGGCGCATGGGGCCCGTCTTCAAATCTAGTTAAGTTGACGCGCTCCCATGC
>JAEYXI010000067.1 GCA_023428515.1 Pseudomonadota bacterium
ATCCTATGCATCGCTGGAGCAGCTCAACCGCTCGCTCGACACGCTGGAGCAGCGGATCGAGCGCAACCGCGAGGAGGTGGCCAGCCATGGCCGCCAGCCGCAGCGGCGCGCCGACGCCTACGGACAGGGCTACGACAGCCAGGTCGCAAGGCCGCGCGCGCCGGAGTTCCGCGCCGTCCACGACCATCCCTACCAGTCGATCGCGCGCGACATCGAGCGTGTGCGCCGTGACGAGGACGGCGTCGCCGCCTTCGGCAAGATCGCCGGCGAGTTGAAGGGACTGCGCGAGGAACTGCGCCACCAGATGGCGTCGAGCCTGCGTCGCGAATTCGACACGCTGCGCAAGGATTTCCAGCAGAACTCCGCCTCGGGCGGCACGGCGGCCGGCAAGCTTGGCCTCGACCTCGAGCGGTTGTCCGGCGCGATCCAGTCGCTCGGCGATCGCGCCGACGACCGCAGCGTCAACATGCTGAGGCTGGAGATGGAGCAGATGAAGGCGGCGCTCGACACGGTGGCGCGCGAAGAGACTGTCCGGTCGGTCGACCGCCGCTGGGACGCCTTCGACCAGCGCTTCAACGATTTCGAGCACCGCATCTCGACCGGCGCCGGCGACCGCACGAACAACGCAGAGCTTGCCGCGCTGACCGACCGGGTCGAGCAGATCAGCCAGGCGGTGGGCAACCTGCCCGAATCACTGTCGCTGCGCTCGCTGGAAGACAAGGTGCGTACGCTGGCCGGCGCGCTCGACCATTTCATCGAGCAGCAGGGCGGCCAGACCAGCCAGACCTTCGCGCATATAGAGGAGCGGCTGGACGAGATCTCCCGCGCCATCGTCGGCGCAACGGTCGCCGCCCAGCAGCAGCACGCCGATCCCGAGCCGTTCGAGCGGATCGAGGCGCGCATCTCCGCGCTTGCCAGGCAGATAGAGGAAGTCGCCGAGGATCGCCCCGGCAATGAATTGATAGAGCACCTGCAGGCGCTGTCGCGGCGGGTGGACGATCTGGCGGCACGCACTGCCATACCGGACGAGGCCATCGAGCGGCTCGCCTACCAGATCTCGGTCATCGCCGACAAAGTCGATCATGCTCCGAGGGTGCCCGATGCCGGCGAGATATTCTCCGGCATCGAGCAGCGGTTCGATGTGTTGTCCAGCCTGTTCGAGCGCCGCCAGGAAGACGCCCTGGAACAGGGCAACATGCTCTTTCGCGAGCTCGAGCGCCGCCTGAACGACGTCGCCGAACGGTTCGAGCAGCGCCAGACGGACGCCGCTATGGACGGCAATTCGATCATGAAGGCGATCGATGCGCGCTTCTCCGCCTTCGCCGAGACGCTGGACAGCGGCAGGCGCGACAGCGTCGGCGACGAGGTGATCCGCGCCCTGGAGACGAGGCTCGAAGGCATCTCCAACCGCCTCGACCAGTCGGCCAGCCAGTTCGCCGGCATCGATCCGGAACTGGTGAAAAGCCTCGAGGCGCAGGTCGCCGGGCTCTCGGTGCATCTCGCCAAGCCGACCACGCCGCTGCCGGAATTCGTCGATATATCGCCCCGCCTGAAGGAGATCGAGAAGACGATCGCCGACAGCCGCGAGTCGGTGATGGAAGCGGCGCGCACCGCTGCCGAGAACGCCGCCCGCTCACTCGCCATCGGCCAGCCTGAAACCGGCGCCGTCTCCGGGCTCGCCGACGAACTCAAGGCGCTGGAAGACCTGACGCGCCGTTCCGACGAGCGCAACTCCAAGACCTTCGAGGCGATCCACGACACGCTTCTCAAGATCGTCGACCGCATGGGCTCGCTGGAGCGCGACGCCCAGACGGCCCCGGCGCGCAAGATCGAACTCAGGGATGCGCCTTCGATCGACGCCGAAGAGAGCTATCCCGGCCAGGAGGTTCCCGCCGCCCGCGCCACGGTCGAGCGCACTCCTGCGCAGGCTGCCGCCGCGGCTGCGCTGGCCGCCCTCGGCGCCGAACAGCCGGCCGAGCCCGAGCAAGGCGCGAGCCGCGTGCGCTCCATGCTTGGCGGTCTCAGCCGCGCTTTCGGCGGCAAGAAGCAGGCCATGCAGGAGCCGGAGCTTGCCGGCTCGAAGACGCCGGAGCCTGTCCTCGACGTGGCTCCCACGGTCGACCTCGACACGCCGCTCGACCCGAAGGCCGCGAACCGGCCGCTGGAGCCGGGCTCGGGCGGGCCCGACCTCAATGCGATCATGCGGCGCGTGCGCGACGAACGCAGCCAGCCGGTCCGGGCGAGCGAGAGCGACGCCGGCAAATCCGATTTCATCGCCGCCGCGCGCCGCGCCGCGCAGGCCGCCGCCGCTGAGGCCGACGTGAACAAGCGCAAGTCCGATGTCGGCAGCCCTGTCAGGGCGCTGAGGATCGGCGACATATTGAAGTCCCGCCGCAAGTCGGTCCTGATGGCCGCGACCGCCATAATGACGGCGCTTGCGGCGCTGCAGTTCGGCACGTCCTACGTGGACGGGGCCAGGAAGATCGCGGGTCTCGGCGAAACGGCGCCAGTGGAATCGACGCCGGCGAGCCCGGCGCCTGCCGCGGCGCGCTTCGACGCCACGCCGCTCGCCAGCATGCCGCCGGCCGCAGCCGGGACGGAGGCCGACCTCCCGGCCGACGACGCCTCAAGCATGGCCGACATGCCGGAAGAACCGTCGATGGACTCCATCGGCGAAACTGGCGTTGGCGTCGCGCATGCCGAGGAGCAGGCTCCAGCCGATATGAATGCGCTGGCCGAAAGCGCTCCGATCGACGGCTTCCCTGCCGACGGTTTCCCCATGGACGGCGTGAAGGTCGCAGCCGTTGCGCCGGTCGACCACATCGCGGAAATCCTGGAAGCCCCGCAGCCCGCTCCGGTCGCCTCGATCGAAGTTCCCGCCGAGGCCGGTCCGCTGCCGCTGCGCGAGGCCGCCGCCGCCGGCGACCCCAAGGCGCTCTTCGAGGTCGCCACGCGCTATGCCGAGGGTCACGGCCTGAAATCCGACATGGCCGAAGCCGCGAAATGGTACGAGCGGTCGGCCGAAGCCGGCTTCGCGCCGGCGCAGTACCGCATCGGCAACATGTACGAAAAGGGCCTCGGCGTGAGCCAGGACATCGCCAAGTCGCGCGGCTGGTATGAAAAGGCCGCCGAGAACGGCAATGCCAGCGCCATGCACAATCTCGCCGTGCTCTACGCGATGGGAGCCGACGGCCAGAGCGACAACGACGCCGCGGCCAAGTGGTTCGTCAAGGCAGCCGAGTTCGGCGTCAAGGACAGCCAGTTCAACCTGGGCATCCTCAGCGCCAAGGGCGTCGGCATGAAGCAAAGCCTGGAGGAGTCCTACAAGTGGTTCGCGCTGGTCGCCAAGACAGGCGACAAGGACGCCGCCAACAAGCGCGACGAGATCGGCAACGCGCTGCGTCCCGAGCAGCTCGAGCGCGCCCGCGCCGCGACCGAGCTCTGGAAGCCGAGGGCGCTCGACCCCGAGGCGAACACGGTGGACGTCCCCGAGGCATGGCAGGAAGGCGGCGAGACGACCGCAAGCATCGACATGAAGAAAGCCGTGGAGAACATCCAGACGGCCCTCAACAAGCAGGGCTACGACGCAGGCAATCCCGACGGCGTCATGGGCGGCAAGACCAAGGCCGCGATCGCTCAATTCCAGCAGGACAGCGGCATGGAGCCGACCGGCGTGATCGACGAGACACTGGCGCGGACGCTGCTTGCCCGCAAATAGGGGCGCAAAGGTCGCAGGTCGACCTTCGGCAGACCAGTAACGTCTGCATTAACTGATTGAGATATAATTTATTTCTACAAATTCGGTGAGGTTTGACTTCGCCGCATTGTCGGCGCAAGTGCTGGCTAACTCGCCTCGACCGTCCCTTTCAACGGACGGCCGAGGCCACAGGCTATTTGGGACGAGTCGCGGGTGGGTATCTATCTGCCGATTGCTGAACTGTCGGTGAACCTGTTCGTGCTGCTCGCAATGGGCGCCGCGGTCGGGTTCCTCTCCGGCATGTTCGGAGTCGGCGGCGGCTTCCTGATCACGCCGCTGCTCATCTTCTACAACATCCCGCCGGCCATCGCCGTGGCCACCGGCGCCAACCAGGTCATCGCCTCCTCCTTCTCGGGCGCCTTGTCGCACATGAAGAAGGGGACGATCGACTTCAAGCTGGGCACCGTATTGCTCGGAGGAGGCGTGGTCGGGTCGACGGTCGGCATCTACATCTTCACGCTGCTGCGCAGCCTCGGCCAGCTCGACCTGTTCGTCTCGCTGCTCTACGT
>JAEYXI010000120.1 GCA_023428515.1 Pseudomonadota bacterium
TACAAGCACTCGCGCAATCGCGCCAAGTCGCGCCAGTTCACCGCCGACATGGACATCTTCGCCGAGATTCTGGAGGGCGGTGAGCGCACCGGCCTCATCGGCTACCGCGAGGATCTCTGGAAGAAGAAGGACACCAAGGACAGGCGTCTCGTCTTCAAGATCTTCAACGACTCGCTCAATTGGCGCGCGACGATGGATCTGATGCTAGGCCGCTCGCTACAGCAGACGATCGCCTCGCGTGGCCTCCCGGTGATGGTCTACTCGATCAACACCGACGAGGACGCCTTCGTCGTCTATCTCGAGCGCTCGGCCAACAAGTGGCCGTTCATGCCGGAGAACTACGGGTTCTTCATCACCGGCAAGGACGGGCAGCCGATTTTCTACCGGATCAAGCGCGACTTCATCAATCTTGGCGGCGACTACACAGTCTACGATCAGCAGGGCAAGAAGATCGGCCACCTCGACGGCAAGATCTTCTCCATCGGTGGCAAATGGCGCGGCAAAGTGAAGGTCGAGCATGCCGACCGCCGCTTGCTGAGCGTGCTGCAGCTCTTCTCCGCCCTGCAGGTCTTCAACGGCGATTGCCGCCGCCACATGCGACGCCTGTGGCGCGATGTGGTCAACGGCAAGCTCAAGCCGACGATCGATGCGCAGGAGTTCGATCTCTACAAGAACCCGCGCCGCGTCCGGTAGCGAAGCACACGCGAGGTCATCCAGGCAGTTGTTGCCGGGGTCCGTCTCTCGGCTGACCCTTGAGTTTGTGGATCGTTGGATCCCGGGGACGGAGCCCGGGATGACACTGTGAATGGGCTACACGAGCGCCTTACACAGAACGCGCAGCCTTCGGCTTCGAGACTTTGCGCCCCCTTTCCGGCGCCGGTTTTGTTTTCGCTGGCACCGCCTCGGGCTCGGTGCCCTTCTCGTCCGACAGTCCCGACAGCAGCGCGCGTGCGCGCTTCTCGATCGCGGTCGTCACCGTTTCGATCAGCGGATGACCGCCCGCCGGCATCGCGGCAACATCCGCCCCGGCCCGGCGCGTTTCGACCAGCGCGCCTTTTGCCAGCGCCTCCACACGCGCAATGAGGCGCGTCGCATTGAGCCCGACGTCGGCGGCAAAGCGCTGCCAGTGACGCCGCTTCAGATGCTCGCCGCGGTTCTTCCCGGCGATCTTCTGCGCCATGTTGCGCGTCACGTGCTCCCACGCCTCCCCGCACATGATGTCGTAGATCGGCGCAAGCCGAAAACCTTTGCCGGAAATCATCATGGAATAGTTCTTCGCGTGCGCGTCGGTGTTGCACGCGATGACGTTGAAGATCACGTAGTCGAGCAGGTTGACGACATCCGGCGCCTGCATGGCGTTGCGCGTCGTCGCGAAGATGTCGGCGAGCGACGGCCCTGCGATGCCGGTCTGATTCGATTCGTACTTCGCCGACGGCGGCTTGCCGAGCGCCTGGCAGAAATCCTCCTGGTGCAGGCGCCGCCAGCGCCCCTGCTGCTCAACGCGATCGTAGCGCTTCACCATCAGGTAGCTGCGCTTGCCCGCCTTCCCCGTCGTCACTTCCGGTGCGTTGAGACCAAGGCGCTTCGCCAGCACCAGGCACAGCGCTTCATTCTGCACGCCGCCGAACAGGCGCTCTGCATCCGGCTTCAGGATCCATGTCGACGGCGCACCGTTGATCGGCACGCAGATGCGGCCCTTCTCGTCGATGGCCACACCGAGCTTGGTCTGCACGCCGGCAAGCGACATCGATACGCCGTCCTCGCCGACCAGGAACGGCTTCGACGGCAGCTCGTTGAGGATCTTTTCGAGCGTCTTGTCGTCGGGGATCGGACGCCAATCCTGCGTACTTGTGGTCCCCGGCTTGCCGATCGACAGCGCGCCGGCGGTATCGCGGCCAAGCTCGGAGAGAATGCCGATGACGTCTTCGGGCGCCGCGCCGAGCTGCAGGCCGATAGCGCGCAGCTGCGTTGACTCAGGCAACAGGTTCGCCGCCCACGGCAGGAACAGGCGCGCCGGTACGCGGCTCGGCGAAAGCGGCATCAGGAGCGAGATCGGGAATGCGCCGCGCATTGTCAGCCATTCGGGCGCATAGGTGAAGCTCGGGCCGTCGCTCTGCACCTCGATGGTGCCGACGACGCGGCTCTCGTAGTAGACGGCGAGCTTAGCCACGCGCGTCGTCCTCCGCGTCCGGCATGTCGTCGATTAGATCCGGCAGCAGCGGGTTGTCGGCGTTGCTGTTGGCCGACATGAGATCGAACGTCCTGAGGCCGACCGCAGCAGCTACCACCAGCGCGCGCCCGAGCTGGCAGCTTGGCTTTCCGGCTTCGAGCTCCAGGATGAAGCGGCGGCCGACGCCTGTGGCGAGCGCCAGATCGTCCTGCCGCATCTTCAACGCTTCGCGATGTTCGCGCACCATGGCGCCGAACTGTTGCGCGTGGGTGCGCGTCGCGTTTTCGAGCTCTGATACGGGTCGATCTGTTGTCGGCCGATGTGTTGTGGCTCTGTCTGCCATGCCTGCCTCCGATGTTCCCGTTCGGGAACATTCGGGCCTGCGACTGGCTCCGACCGCTCGTATGTTCCCGTTCGGGAACTTTTACCGGGATTCGCCCCTCAGAGCGACCCCATGTTCCCGATCAGGAACATAAGCACCTGTGGACAGCCCTTCAACCCAATTTGTTCCCGATCGGGTACATTTAAGCGGCTAGGCCACCGAACAGTCCACTAAGTTCCCGCTCGGGAACACGTCCTATCCGTTCCGGATCTTCATCACGAGGATCGAGCCGGCGAGGATGAAGGTCACGGTGTTGGCGACGATGATCGGCAGGTCCTCGATCAGGATCCCGTAAACCAGCCAAGCCAGAACGCCGGCCGTGAAAATCGCGAACATCGCCAGTGAGATGTCGTGCGTCGAGTGCGAGCGCCACGTCTTGATGACCTGCGGAATGAAGGCGACCGTCGTCAGGATGCCGGCGACGAGGCCGAGAATGGTCACCATCGATCGAATTCCTCCGCTCCGGATAGGCGCAACGCACATACACGACCCATGCGAAAAGCATAAGCCGTCCGGGCGGTTGCCGTGCGGAAGGTCGCTATCGGATCAGCGTATGCCGAACTCGGAGAAGCACTGCCGCATGTATTCGCAGCGGTGCGAGCCGGAGAAATGCATGGCATCGCCCTTGGCCGGCGAGATGAACTGGCAGATCTCGTCGATGCCGCCCGGCGACAGCCAGCCTTGGCGCCGTCCGCGCTGCACCGCGAAGCAGTCGGCGGTCTCCTCGTCCGGGCCACGGAACTGATGCCCGCATTCATGCGAGTAGATCCATAGCTTCACCGGCGTCGTGACGCGCGAAAGCAGCCGCATGTTCATGATGAGGAAGCCGGGATAGGCGGCGCCGTAGTCATCGAGGTTGTTGTCGATCACCGTCGGCCGGGTGCCGCAGAACATCTTCACGCCGTCGAGCTTGAACTCGCCTTGCGGAACGAGTGTCGCCTCGCCGTTGGTGTGCGCGATGTATTCTTCCGGTGTAGGCGTCTTCGGGTCCTGCGCAAGCGCGACCGCCGGCAGCAACAACAGTGCAACGAAGCCCCTGGCTAGGCGGCGAATACCGCGGCGGATGATCATCGGCAACTCTTGGAATCCCGAACTACCCTAGCC
>JAEYXI010000177.1 GCA_023428515.1 Pseudomonadota bacterium
CCAAGGCACAGGCGCACCGGCTATCGATCATGGCACATGACGGACTGGCGCGCGCTATCCTGCCGACGCATCTGCCGGGCGATGGCGACACGATCTTTTCCGCCGCAACGGGCGCACGACCGCTTGGCGACATGGCCGCATTCACGGAAATCTGCCATCTCGTCACTTTGGTGACGGCACGAGCCGTGGCACGCGGCGTCTACGAGGCGACGGCGCTGCCCATCGCCAGTGCGATGCCCGCCTGGCGGGACAAGTTTTCTTCACCCGGCTAAATAGATTTCAGCGCATCCTCGACTCGCGCCCAGTCCGCCGTTGCGGGCAGGCCGATCCTGAGCTCATCCGGCCGTTCCTCGAACCGGCGGGTGATGATACCACGCTCGCCGAGATGGCGGAAAATGCCCTGCGCTTTGGGATTGCGGATAAAACGGAACAGCGACGTCCCCCCCGCCACGGGAATCCCGGCCGCGGAGAGGCGCGCGTCGAGGCGCGCGGCATCAGCCTTCAGGACCTCCCGCATTTCCCTCTGCCAGCCTCGGTCGGCGAGCGCCTCGCTGGCCACGTGCAGCGCGGGCCCGGACACGGCCCAAGGGCCGAGCCGTTCATCGATCCTGGAAACGACATCCGGGTGCGCCATCGCAAATCCAAGACGCAGCCCCGCCATGCCGTAGAACTTGCCGAAGGAGCGGAACACGATGAGACCGCCCTGATCGACGTCGCTGGCGACGCTCTCGGCTTCCGACACATCGATGAAAGCTTCATCGACAACCAGCAGACCGCCCTTGGCGCGCAGCAAGGCCGCAAGCGCCAGGAGATCGCTTTTCTGCACGATCCTTCCCGTCGGATTGTTGGGATTGACGATCACCGCGACGTCAGCTTCGGCGAGGGGCTCTAGATCCTCGGTTTCCATCACGTCGAAGCCGCTCATCCTCGCGGCCCGCGCGTGTTCTGCATAGGTCGGCGACAGGATGGCTGCCCGGCGCTTGCGGACCGCCAGGCCGGCGATAAGCGGCAGCAGGATCTGCGTGCCGGGCCCGGCGGCAACATGGTCCGCCGAAGGCGCGCCATAGGTTTCAGACGCGATCTCCTTCAGCCGCTGCGCCAAAACGGGCTCGGGCAGTCGCGTAAAGGTATTGCGGGGAATGGCCGAGTGCGGATAGGGATACGGGCTGATGCCGGTGGAGAGATCGATCCAGGGTTCGGGCGCATGCGGAAACAGTGCTCGTGCCACGGAAAGATTGCCCCCATGCGCGATCGCACCGCCAACCTCATACCGAATTTGCCTGTCGAGACCTTCTGGGCCTTCCACCGCTAATGTTCCTTCTTGCCTTCGCCGCGCTGATCGTCGAGCGCTTTACCGGATATCCGGACTGGCTGTTCCGCCGCATCGGCCATCCGGTGACCTGGCTCGGCGCCCTGATATCCCGCCTCGACCGGGATTGGAACCGCGAGGCGGACGCTTTCGCCACTCGCAGGCGGATGGGTGTGCTCACCCTGCTCGTGCTGCTGGCGGTTACGATCGTCATCGGCCTCGCGATCGAATACGACCTGCGCGCCATTGCCTTCGGCTGGGTCCCGCTCGTTCTGATCGCCGCCAGCCTGCCGGCGCAGAAGAGCCTGGAACGCCACGTCCAGGCGGTCGCCGATGCTCTTCGCGACCGCGGACTCGAAGCGGGGAGAAAGGCCGTTTCGATGATCGTCGGCCGGGATCCCGATGCGCTCGATGAGGGCGCCGTCTGCCGCGCTGCAATCGAGAGCCTCGCGGAGAATTTTTCCGACGGCGTGGTGGCGCCGGCCTTCTGGATAGGCGTCGGCGGATTGGCGGGCGGAGCTGCGTACAAGGCGGTCAATACCGCCGACAGCATGATCGGTCACCGCACCCCCCGTTTCGAAGCCTTCGGCTGGGCGGCGGCGCGATTCGACGACCTGATCAACCTGCCGGCCTCGCGGCTGAGCGCGGTTCTGTTCGCGCTCGCCGCCGGTTTCGTTCCCGGCGCCTCGCCCGAGGATGCCATCAAGGCCGTGCGGCGCGACGCCAGGCATCACCGTTCGCCGAATGCCGGCTGGCCGGAAGCGGCTATGGCCGGGGCGCTCGGCATCGCGCTGGCAGGTCCGCGCAGCTACGGCGGGCAGATGATCGAAGCTCGCTTCATGGGCGAAGGTGGGCGTCGCGAGCTGACGCATCACGATATTCGCCGCGCGCTGAAACTCGTCCGGGTCGCGGATGCGCTGCTGATCGGCCTTTTCGGCCTGCTGGCGTGGATCATCGGGCAAGCCTGAGCAATCCGTCGAGGTCGAGATGCTTTTCCATATGAGCAGCCAGCCGGTCGAGCACCTCTTCGACGCCGGACTCGTAGTCGAGACGCGAAGCCGAGCCGCCCAGCCGCGTCAGCCAGGCCGAGCGCTGCCGGTCGTCGGCGAAAAGGCCGTGCAGATAAGTGCCCCAGACGCGACCATCTGCGGACGTCGCGCCGTCCGCGCTCCCGCCGATCATGGCCAGAGGCCGCGCGCAGTCGGGGCCAGCAGTTCGGCCGACATGCATTTCGTAGCCGGACAAGCTTACGCCGTCGAAGCTTGTGCCGCAAACGGCTTCAAGCCGCTTGTCGCCCCCCAGCACCGTCTCGACATCCAGCAGTCCGAGACCTTCGACAGAGCCCGGCGGGCCTTCGATGCCATCGGGGTCGGAAATGCGCCGCCCAAGCATCTGATAACCGCCGCAGAGGCCGAGCACCCGCCCGCCCCGCCTTACATGGGCGGCGATATCCAGATCGAATCCGGCAGCTTTCAAGGCGCCAAGGTCGGAGATCGTCGCCTTCGACCCGACCAGCAGAACAAGATCGCAGTCGCCCGGGACCGCCACCCCCGGGCGCACGCGGACCACTTCGACATCCGGTTCGGCTTCCAGCGGATCGAGGTCGTCAAAATTGGAAATATGAGGCAGGATCGGCACCGCGATCCGGATCGTGGCACCGGGTTTGCGGGCTGAGGGTCCGTTGAGACCGAGCGCATCCTCCGCCGGCAGCCGCGCCGCATCCGCAAAATGTGGCAGGAGGCCGATCGGCCGCCACCCCGTAATTCCCTCGATCATCCGCATGCCCTCGGCAAACAAGGCCGGATCTCCGCGAAAACGGTTGACGATGAAACCATGGATCATCGCCGCATCTTCCGGGTCGAGAACCAGCTTGGTGCCCGCGAGGCTGGCGATCACGCCACCGCGGTCGATGTCCCCAATCAGCACTACCGGTACGTCCGCGGCGCGGGCTAGACCCATGTTGGCGATGTCGTTCTGGCGCAGATTGATTTCCGAGGCGCTGCCGGCGCCCTCGATCAGCACAAGATCTGCCTTGCTGCGCAAGAGGTCGAAACTTTCCAGCACCCGCGGCATCAGGCTCTGCTTCAGCTGCTGGTATTCGGCCGCCCTGGCATTGCCTTCGACCTTGCCCTGCACCACGACCTGCGCGCCCACCTCGCTCTGCGGCTTCAGGAGGACCGGGTTCATGTGGACGCTGAGCGGCACTTTCGCGGCGCGCGCCTGCAGCGCCTGCGCCCGGCCGATCTCACCGCCGTCCGCCGTCACGGCGGCATTGTTCGACATGTTCTGAGGCTTGAACGGCACGACGTTGAGCCCGCGCAGGGTAAAGG